>JAGNQK010000209.1:0-2029 GCA_017989115.1 Dermatophilaceae bacterium
GACGGCCCGCGTCCTGCGGCATCACCTTCTCAAGGACATCCCACAACTCATCACTGATCACGCCGTCACGAAGCATGAGAGCAACGATGCCGGGCCCGGCCTCAGATCTTTAGCAGACACGCCCTAGGTGGTCGGGACGGTTCTCGGTGGTTGTGGACGGTTCTCCGTGACTGCAGGCGGCGTTGCGCCATCGACCAGGTCGGACAGCGTCACGCACTCGTACCCTCGCTGGCCCAGTTCGCCCAGCAGGCGGTCCAGCAGCGGCACCACGCCGGCCCGCTCCGGGCGTCCCTCGTGCAGCACGATGACCGACCCCGGCCGCACCCGCCTCAGCACGAATGCCAGTTCGCGCTCGACGTCACGCACCTCGAGGTCCAGCACGGCGATCGACCCCAGGGCCACCTCGGCCCCACCTGCCCGCACGTCGCGCAGCTGCCCCGGACGCAACCAGCCCGATCCCGGTCGCATGAACCGCGCTCGGATGCCGGTCGCGGCCTCGATCGTCGTCGCCGTCCGGCTGAGGTCCTCGGCAAGGGCAGCCCGCGACAGCAGCCCGGCAGGTCGGTCCGACCATCCGTGGTTGCCGATCTCGTGACCGCCTGCGACAACAGCTCGAGCCAGGTCAGGATGCGCCTCGACGCCTGAGCCAAGCAGGAAGAACGTGGCCCGGGCCCGGTGAGCCCGCAGCACCCCCAGCAGCGCAGTGGCCAGCCCGGGCGTGGGGCCGTCGTCGATGGTGATCGCCACCTGCCGCTCCGGCGACCGCGCACCGAACAGGACCGGACCCCGACCGCCGAGCACACCCAACGCCCGCTGGGGCTGCCGGCGCACGACGTAGGCAACCGCGACCCCGAGGGCCGCCACTGCCACCAGGAACCCGGACCCGGCCCGCGTGGCACTGCCCGCCCACCGGGTGTGGAGCGCGCCCTGGATGCCGGTCCGATCGCCCATTCCGGCCTCCTTCGCGCTGCTGATGGGGAGCACGTCGCTGTCGCCATCATGCGGCACGGCCCGACGGGAGTGATCACTCACAACCGCGCGCCAGGGCATCCCCTTCGGTGTTGAGTTGAGGCGGGTGCCGTCGCGCCGGCGGCAGCCACCCCAGCGGGAAGGTCGGGATCATGGCCGCGGTCGAGGTCAGGGGCCTGCGCAAGGTCTACGGGGAGGTCAGGGCCGTAGACGGCCTCGACCTCACGGTCGACGAGGGTGAGGTCGTGGCCCTGCTCGGACCCAACGGTGCCGGGAAGACCACCACGGTCGAGGTGCTCGAGGGCTACCGGGCCCCGGACTCGGGCTCGGTCGAGGTGCTCGGGTTCGACCCGCAGACCGGGGGCCGAGCCTTCCGGGAACGAATCGGGATCGTGCTCCAGGAGGCTGGCTTCGAGGACACCTTCACACCGCGCGAGCTGGTGCGCCTGCACGCCGGCTACTACCCGCACCCGCGCGCCGTCGCCGAGGTGCTCACCCTCACCGGGCTGGACGAGAAGGCCGACGCCCGGGTGCGGACCCTCTCCGGCGGGCAGCGGCGGCGGCTCGACCTTGCCCTCGGCATCGTCGGCGACCCCGAGCTGCTCTTCCTCGACGAGCCCACCACGGGCTTCGACCCCTCGGCCCGGCGCCGGGCCTGGGAGCTCGTCGAGAGCCTGCGCGCGCTGGGTGCCACGATCCTGCTCACGACCCACTACCTCGACGAGGCCGAGCACCTCGCCGACCGCGTCGTGGTCATCGACCACGGCCGCGTCCTGGCAGAGGGCACCCCTGAGGCGCTCGCGGCCGCCGCGGGCGCCGCGACGGTCATCTCCTTCCGGATGCCGTCGGGCCTCCGGGTGGCGGACCTCCCGGGCGTGGGCCATGAGGCCCGCGTCGCCGGCAGCATGGTCGAGGTGCGCACCGACACGCCCACGGCGGACGTCGCCGAGCTGGCGACCTGGGCGTCCGGCCGGGGGATCGAGCTCGAGGCGCTCGCCCTGGCCCGCCCGAGCCTGGAGGACGTCTACCTCGACCTCGTCGGTGAGGCCGGGGCGGTCGG
>JAGNQK010000209.1:2129-3997 GCA_017989115.1 Dermatophilaceae bacterium
GTCGGTGAGGCCGGGGCGGTCGGGGAAGCCGTCGACGCGGACGATGGGGCGACCCGGTGACCGCCCTCGCGACCACCCCGCACCCGCGCCGCTCCGCGGGTGGCTCGGGGGGCTCCGGACCGGCGATGCTGCTGCGCCAGACCAGCCACGAGCTCGCCGCGTTGTCGCGCACCCCGATCACCCTGATCCTCAGCATCGGGCTGCCACTGCTCTTCTTCGTGCTGTTGTCCGCCCTCGTCGGCAACGAGGTCGTCGACGAACGCGGTGGCGTGCGGGTCGTGCAGTACCTGGCACCCGGCATGGCGTCCTTCGGCGTGGTCATGGCGACGTTCTCGTTCCTCGCCGTCGGGCTCGCGGAGGCCCGCGCCACCGGAGTCGTGAAGCGCCAGGCGGGCACCCCCGCGCCCCGGTGGGTGCTCGTCGGCGGCCGAATCGGAGCAGCGCTCGTGCTCGGGCTCACCTCGACCGCGCTCGTCCTCGTCACCGGGGTCGTCCTCTACGACCTGCAGGTGCCGAGCCGGTCGGTGCTCTCGATCATCACCACCCTCGTCTTCGCCTCCGGCTGCTTCAGCGCCCTCGGGCTCGCCCTGGCCATGGCCCTGCCCACGATGCAGCTCACCCTGGCCGTGAGCAACGGCGTCGTCATCCCGCTCGCCTTCATCTCGGACACGTTCATGTTCAGCGGCGACATGCCCGACTGGCTCGAGACCATCGGCTGGATCTTCCCGCTCAAGCACCTCACCGCCCTGTTCGCCGACGCACTCAACCCCTACCTCACCGGCAGCGGGTTCCAGCTAGACCACCTCCTCGTCATCGCGCTGTGGGGCGTCGCCGGGGCCGTCGTCGCGACGGTCCTGCTGCGCCGGGACCGTGACCGTGACGCCTCCCGGGCGACCGCCGCGGGCCGCTCCAGGCGATCGAGGGCCGGGTCCCGCGGCGCGGCCGCCGACGCGAGACCCAGGCGCACGGCATCCCCGGGCGCGGTTGCCCTGGTCTCGGAACAGGTCGCACACACCCAGTCGATCCTGTGGCGTGACGTGTCCGCCGTGTTCTTCGCCGTCGCGTTCCCCGTGCTGCTCGTCGCGATCATCCCCGCCGTCAACGGCGGCGGGGACGTGCTGATGAGCAACGGCGCGCCGCTCGGCACGTTCTACGCGGGGACGATGGCGATCTACGGCGCAGCGGTCACCGCCTACGTCAACATGCCCCAGAGCCTGGCCGAGGACCGTGACCGCGGGGTGCTCAAACGAACCCTGGGCACCCCGCTTCCGGCCCCGGCCCTGCTGCTCGGACGCGTCGTCGGCGCACTCGTCGTCGCCCTCGTCACCGGGCTGGCCATCGTCGTGCTCGCCGCCGTCGCCTACCGGCCACCGCTTCCCCGGGGGATGCCGTCCGCCGTCGTGACCCTCGTCGTGGCCACGGTGTGCTTCGCCGTCGTCGGGCTGGCCGTGATGACCTTCGTGCGCTCGGCACAGGCCGTCGTCGGGGTCACCCTCGGCACCCTGCTCCCGCTGGCCTTCATCTCCGACGTGTTCGTCGTCGGGGCCAGCTTCCCCCCGGTGCTCGAGGCGATCTCCTGGTTCTTCCCCCTGCGGCACGCGGCGGCGGCGATGTCCCAGGCGGTCGGCCCTGACGTCACGGGCTCCGGGCTGGCCCTTGACCACCTCGCGGTGCTCGTGGCCTGGACGTTCGCGGGGGCGGTGGTCGTGGCCCTGCGCTTCGGGCGCCGGGTGTCCTGACACGCCCGGCGCGGCGAACGCAGTCGTCACGCGGCGTTCACCTCGTCACGCCAGACTGGGCACGTGGAGCCTTCGACGCCGTCAGGCGAACCCTCGCAGCGTGACCTCGACGTGACCGACCCGCTGCTG
>JAGNQK010000210.1 GCA_017989115.1 Dermatophilaceae bacterium
ACGAGCTCGAGCTCGTCGATCGAGAACTCGGTCTCGTTGAGGACGTCGATGCTCACCGGCGCACCGCCGGCGCCTGGCGTTCGTCGTAGCGGCCGTAGGCGTCGACGATCGCCGCGACGAGCCGGTGACGAACGACGTCGGATGCCGTGAGCTCGCAGAACGCGACGTCGTCGATGTCGGTGAGGATGTCGCGCACGACACGCAGCCCGCTCGTCGCCGAGCTGGGCAGGTCGACCTGGGTGACGTCGCCGGTGACGACCATCTGCGAGCCGAACCCGAGCCGGGTGAGGAACATCTTCATCTGCTCGGCGGTGGTGTTCTGCGCCTCGTCGAGGATGATGAACGCGTCGTTGAGCGTGCGCCCACGCAGGTACCCCAGGGCCGCCACCTCGATCGTGCCCGAGGCCATCAGCCGGGGGATCGACTCGGGGTCGACCATGTCGTGCAGCGCGTCGTAGAGCGGGCGCAGGTAGGGGTCGATCTTGTCGTTGAGGGTGCCGGGCAGGAACCCGAGCCGCTCCCCCGCCTCGACGGCCGGGCGGGTGAGGATGATGCGGTTGACCTGCTTGGCCTGCAGCGCTGCCACGGCCTTGGCCATCGCCAGGTAGGTCTTGCCGGTACCGGCCGGGCCGATGCCGAAGACGACCGTGTTGGAGTCGATGGCGTCGACGTAGCGCTTCTGGCCCAGCGTCTTCGGACGGATCGTGCGCCCGCGGCTGGAGACGATGTTCATCGTCAGCACGTCGGCGGGGCGCTCGACGGTCTGGGCGCGCAGCATCGCGATCGAGCGCTCGACGGCGTCACCGCTGAGCGCCTGGCCGCCCTCGAGCACGTCGAGCAGCTCGTCGATGAGCCGCTCGACGAGCGCGACCTCGGCGCTCGGCCCGGACACGTGGAACTCGTTGCCCCGCACGTGCAGGTCGACCCGGGGGAACTGGCGCTCCATGGTGCGCAGCAGCTCGTCGCGAGGACCCAGCAGGGCGACCATCGGCACGTCGGCGGGGACGACGACGGTGTGTTCGCGGACGTGGGGGTGGGTTTGGGGCTCAGTCATCGTGGGACAAGTGTACGAGGCGCTGCCCGGGTGCAGCACCTGAGATTGCCGGTCAGCCCGGAGGCCACGTCAGGGATCGCCCGCCGAGCACGTGCAGGTGGGCGTGGAAGACGCTCTGCCCGGCCGCCTCTCCGGTGTTCGCGACCACCCGGTAGCCCGGCAGACCCTCGTCGTCCGCGACCTGCGCGGCCAGCGCCATGGCATCCGCGAGCTCCGCCGCGGACGTGGCGGCCAACCCCGCGAGGTCGGGCACGTGCCGGCGCGGGACGACGAGCACGTGGGTCGGCGCGCCCGGCTCGATGTCGCGAAAGGCCAGGCAGTGCGCACTCTCGGCGACGACGGTCGCGGGGATCTCCCCCGCGACGATCCGGCAGAACAGGCAGCTCTCGGTCTCGCTCATGCCGCCGAACCTACCGCCAGCGGGACATCGCGCTGAGGACGGCCAGGGCCGCCGGTCCCGCGCTCGACGAGCGCAGCACGGTGTCGCCGAGACGGACCGGGACTCCCCCGGCGGCCTCGAAGGCCGCGAGCTCCTCGGGCGAGATGCCGCCTTCCGGTCCGACGACGACCACGACGTCACCGGATGCCGGGAGCGTCACCCCCGCGAGCGGCATCCGGGCGTCCTCGTGGAGCACGAAGGCCGCGGCGGCGGCGCCGATCCGGGCGCCGAGCTGCGCCGACGTGGCGGTGGGCGCCAACACCGGTCGGCGGGTGCGGCGGGACTGCTTGGTGGCGGCGACGAGCACGGCATCCCACTTGCGCCAGGCCTTCTCGCCGCGCTCCCCGCGCCACTGCACGACGCTGCGAGAGGCCTGCCACGGCACGACCTCGTCGACACCGCACTCAGTCGCGGCCTCGATGGCCTGGTCGTCACGGTCGTTCTTGGCGAGCGCCTGGACGAGCACCAGGCGAGGGCTCGGCTCGGGGTCGCTCGTCACCGAGACGACGCGAAGGTCCAGGCTGCCCGACCCGACCGCGATCACCTCGGCCTCGACGCGCAGCCCGGCGCCGTCGGTGAGCAACAGGTGCTCGCCGACGCGGGTGCGGCGAACGGTGGCGGCGTGCCGACCCTCGGGGCCGTCGAGCACCACGACGTCGCCGACGCCGCGACCCGCCAAGGCGTCGGTCGGCAGCAGGTGCAGCGGCAGCGTCACGGGGGTGGCCTACCGGTCAGCGGGCCTTGAACGCGTCGCGCAGCTTGCCGAAGATCGACCCGTCACCGGGGTTGGCGACCTTGCCCTCGGGCCGCTCCTCGCCGCGCAGCTGGGCGAGCTGACGCAGCAGCGCCTCCTGCTCGGCGTCGATCCTGGTCGGGGTCTGCACCATGGCGTGCACGATGATGTCGCCGCGACCGGTGCCGCGCAGCTGGGTGACACCGAGCCCGCGCAGCGTGATGGTGTCGCCGGACTGGGTGCCGCGGCGCACCTCCAGGGTCTGCGGCCCGTCGAAGGTCTCCATCATCAGCGACGCGCCGAGTGCGGCCGCGGTCATCGGCACCTCGATCGTGGCGTGCAGGTCGTTGCCGCGACGCTGGAAGACGGGGTGGCGGTTGACGGCGACCTCGACGTACAGGTCACCGGCCGGGCCCGCTCCGTGGCCGACCTCGCCCTCACCGGCGAGCTGGATGCGGGTGCCCGTGTCGACCCCGGCCGGGACCTTGAGGGTCAGGGTGCGACGGGTGCGCACCCGGCCGTCGCCGGAGCACTCGTAGCAGGGGTTGGTGATGATCTGGCCGAAGCCCTGGCAGGTCATGCAGGGGCGGGTCGTCATGACCTGGCCGAGGAAGCTGCGCTGCACCTGCTGCACCTCGCCGCGACCGCCGCAGACGTCACAGGTGCGGGTCGAGGTACCCGGCTGCATCCCGGCGCCGTGGCAGGTGCCACACCCGACGGCGGTGTCGATGGTGAGGTCCTTCTGGGCGCCGAACACGGCATCCCCGAGGTCGATGTCGAGGCGCACCAGCGCGTCCTGACCGCGGGTCGTGCGCGAGCGCGGGCCGCGACCCGGCGTGCCGGCCTGACCGCCGAAGAAGGCGTCCATGATGTCGCTGAACGAGAAGCCCTGACCGAACCCGGCCGCACCTGCCCCGTAGGGGTCGGCGCCCGCGTCGTAGGAGCGCTTCTTGTCGGCGTCGGACAGCACGTCGTAGGCCTGGGAGACCTTCTTGAACTGCTCCTCGGCCTCGGGGCCGGGGTTGACGTCGGGGTGCAGTCGCCGGGCGGCCTTGCGGTAGGCGCGCTTGATGTCCTCGGGGCTCGCGTCGCGGGCGACACCGAGGTCGGCGTAGTAGTCGTTCACGGGTGAAGGGTCCTTCGGGACGTGGTTGAGGCGGTGGATGCCGTGGGTGCAATTGGTGCGGTGGGTGCGGTGCTGGCAGGCCGGGGTGTCACTGCGCGAGGATCCGCGAGACGTAGGTGGCGACGGTGCGCACGGCAGCCATCGTCGTGGGGTAGTCCATCCTCGTCGGTCCGAGGACCCCGAGGCCGGCGACGAGGTCGGAGCCGGCACCGTAGCCGGTCGCGACCATCGAGGTGGTCTGCAACCCGGCATACGGGTTCTCGTGGCCGATGCGAACGGCCACCTGCTCCCCCTGCTCGGCGGCGGTGCCGAGCAGCTTGAGCAGGACGACGTGCTCCTCGAGCGCTTCGAGCACGGGGCCGAGGCTGGTCGTGAAGTCGGGGCCGACCCGGGCGAGGTTGGCGGTGCCGGCCAGCACGACCCGCTCCTCGCGCTCTTCGACGAAGGAGTCCTGCAACGCGGTGCCGACGGCGCGCACGAGGTCGCGCAGGCCGGGCTCGAGCTGCTCGGGCGCGGCGGCGAGCTCGGCCGACGCCTCGGCGAGGGTACGCCCCGCCGTGGCGCGGTTGAGCTCGGTGCGCAGCGTGGCGAGGGTGTCCTCGCCGACGGTGC
>JAGNQK010000211.1 GCA_017989115.1 Dermatophilaceae bacterium
TCGCGGGCCTGCCCAAGACCACCCCGGGCTACTCGGTCGACCGCATGTGCGCCGGTGCGATGACCGCCGTCACGAACGTGGCCTCCTCGATCGGTTTCGGGGCCGTCGACGTCGCCATCGCCGGTGGGGTCGAGCACATGGGCCGCCACCCCATGGGTGAGGGCATCGACCCGAACCCGCGGATCATCGGCGAGCGGATCGTCGACGAGTCGGCCCTGGTCATGGGCAAGACCGCCGAGAACCTGCACGACCGCTTCCCGCACCTCACCAAGGAGCGGTGCGACGCCTACGCCGTCAACAGCCAGCGCAAGCTCGCCGCGGCCTACGCCGCCGGGAAGGTGCAGCCCGACCTCGTGCCGGTGGCCACCCGCCACGTCGAGAAGGGTTGGGGCCTGGCAACCGTCGACGAGCCGCCCCGTCCCGGCACCACCATGGAGGAGCTCGCGGGCCTGAAGACCCCGTTCCGCCCCCACGGCAACGTCACCGCCGGCAACGCGGCCGGCCTCAACGACGGCGCGACCGCCTGCATCCTCGCCTCCGAGGCCGCCGCCGCCGAACTGGGGCTGCCGGTGCGCATGCGCCTGGTCTCCTACGCCTTCGTCGGTGTCGAGCCCGAGGTCATGGGCATCGGCCCGATCCCCGCTGCCGAGAAGGCGTTGCGCCAGGCTGGCCTGACCATCGAGGACATCGGGCTCTTCGAGCTCAACGAGGCGTTCGCCGTGCAGGTCCTCGCCTTCCTGGACCACTACGGCATCGCCGACGACGACGAGCGCGTCAACCCCTGGGGTGGAGCCATCGCCATCGGCCACCCGCTGGCGTCGTCGGGTGTTCGCCTGATGACCCAGCTCGCCCACCACTTCGAGGAGAACCCGCAGGTGCGCTACGGCCTGGTGGCCATGTGCATCGGGATCGGCATGGGTGGCTGTGTCATCTGGGAGAACCCGCACCACGCCGACTACGGCAAGGAGAACTGACGTGAGCGCTGTTGTTGACACCCCCGCCGCACCCCCCACCCCGCAGCTGCCCACCGAGGTCGTGACCCACACCCCGGTCCAGGACGTCGCCCTCCCCGGCGGCGCCGGCATCCTCGCCCTGATCACGCTCGACAACGGCCTGGACCACACCCGGCCGAACACCTTCGGCCCGGCGTCGATCGCCGAGCTCCAGGCCACCGTCGACGGGCTGAAGGCCCGTGCGGCAGCCGGCGAGATCCAGGCTGTCGGCATCACCGGCAAGCCGTTCATCTTCGCCGTCGGGGCCGACCTGTCGGGCGTGCCCTACGTGACCGACCGCGAGCAAGCCGTGAGCATCGCTCGAGCCGGGCACGCGGCGTTCGCCTCGATCATGGACCTGCCGGTGCCCACGTTCGCGTTCGTCAACGGCGCGGCCATGGGCGGGGGCGTCGAGATCGCCCTGGCCTGCGACTACCGCACGGTGTCCGCTGGCGTGCCCGCGTTCGCCCTCCCTGAGACCTTCCTCGGGCTCGTTCCGGGCTGGGGCGGCTGTTACCTGCTGCCCAACCTCATCGGGCCGGCCGACGCGCTCACCGTCATCGTCGCGAACCCGTTGTCGCAGAACCGGATGCTGAAGGCCAAGGAGGTGGCCGCCCTCGGCATCGCCGACGTGCTGCTCGAACCGGCGGACTTCATCGAGGACTCGCTGCGGTGGGCCGCCGGGGTCGTCAGTGGTGCCGTGCCGGTGCAGCGTCGTGACGTCGACCGTGACGAGAGCGCGTGGGATGCCGCGTGCGATGGCGCCCGCTCGGTAGTCCTCGCCAAGACCGCGGGTCGGGCGCCAGGTGCGATGCGGGCCGTCGAGCTCGTGCGCGCCGCGCGGACGGCGACTCGCGAGGAGGCCTTCGCCGCGGAGGACGCCGCTCTCGGTGACCTCATCATGGGTGATGAGTTGCGCGCCGGGCTCTACGCCTTCGACCTCGTGCAGAAGCGCGCCAAGCGCCCGGCCGGTGCACCGGACAAGGCGCTCGCCCGCCCGGTGACCAAGGTCGGCATCGTCGGCGCCGGGCTCATGGCCAGCCAGCTCGCCCTGCTCTTCGCGCGCCGCCTCGGGGTGCCGGTCGTCATGACCGATCTCGACGAGGACCGCGTCGCCAAGGGCGTGGGCTGGGTGCACGCCGAGATCGCGTCGCTGAAGGACAAGAGGCGGGTGTCGCCGGACAAGGCGTCCTTCCTCACGGGCCTGGTCACCGGCTCGACCTCCAAGGACGGCTTCGCCGACGCCGACTTCGTCATCGAGGCGGTCTTCGAGGAGATGGCGGTCAAGCAGCAGGTGTTCGCCGAGGTCGAGGCGGTCGTCTCCCCCGAGTGCGTGCTCGCGACGAACACGTCCTCGCTGTCGATCACCGAGATGGCGAGCGGGCTGGAGCACCCGGGTCGGGTCGTGGGCTTCCACTTCTTCAACCCGGTGGCCGTCATGCCCCTGCTCGAGATCATCCCCGGCGAGGCGACCGACGAGTCCGCGCTGGCGACGGCGTTCGCCACCGGGCGAGCGCTCGGCAAGACGACGATCCGGGTGAAGGACTCGGCATCCTTCGTCGTGAACCGCCTGCTGGGCGCGTTCATGGGCGAGTTCTCCCGCATCGTCGACGAGGGCACCCCGGTGGCCACGGCCGACCGCGCCGTCGCGGGTCTGGCACCGATGCCGCCGTTCGTGCTGCTCGGGCTCGTCGGGCCGGCGATCGCTCTGCACAACAGCGAGACCCTGCACCGCGCGTTCGGTGACCGGTTCCACGTCTCGCCGAGCCTGCGACGGCTCGTCGACTCCGGCAAGCGTGGCTACTACCTCATGGAGGGTGGCCGTCCGGTGCCCGACCCGGAGGTGCTCGCGATGGCCGAGCAGCCGGAGAACCCGGTGGAGCTCAGCGCCGAGCAGGCCCGTGAGCGCATCCTCGGGGTGCTGGCCACGGAGGTCGGCCTCATGCTGTCGGAGGGCGTCGTCGCCGCGCCGATGGACATCGACCTGGCGATGATCACCGGCGCCGGGTTCCAGTTCTGGAACGGCGGGCTCTGCCCGTTGCTCGACCGCGAGGGCGTCTCCGAGCGGGTGCTCGGTCGGCGGCTGCTGCCGGCCGGGGTGGCGAGCGTCCCCGCCTGATCCGACGTCGTCATGCCGGGTGGCCGCAGCAGAGGTTCGACGCTGCGGCCGCCCGGCATCCGAACATCCCACGTCAGCAGTGCAGGCAATATCTCACATATGATCTACGATGGGCCAGTGACCGTCACCTCAACGTCAGACACGTACCTCACCCGGATCGGCACCCTCATCCGGGACGCACGCCGCCACCAGGGGCTGACCCAGAGCGAGCTCGCCGACCTGCTCGGCACGAGCCAGAGCGCGGTCGCCCGAATCGAACAGGGCAAGCAGAACCTGTCGCTGGAGATGCTCGCGCGCATCGGTGAGAAGCTCGACAGCGAGTTCGTCTCGCTCGGGCACAGCGGACCGCAGCACCTGCGCATTGTCGGCGGCCAGAAGCTCTCGGGCTCGATCCCGGTCAAGACGAGCAAGAACGCCGCCGTCGCGCTGCTGTGCGCCAGCCTGCTCAACAAGGGGCGCACCACCCTGCGCAGCCTGGCCCGCATCGAGGAGGTCAACCGAATCATCGAGGTGCTGACCTCGATCGGCGTCAAGGTGCGGTGGCTGCCCGACAGCAACGACCTCGAGATCATCCCGCCGGCGCGCATCGACCTCGACAGCATCGACGTCGACGCGGCTCGCCGCACCCGCACCGTCATCATGTTCTTCGGCCCGCTCCTGCACGAGCTCGGCAGCTTCCAGCTGCCGTATGCCGGTGGGTGCGACCTCGGGACCCGCACCATCGAGCCCCACCTGTCCGCTCTCAAGCCCTTCGGGCTCGACGTGGCGGCCACCCATGGTTTCTACGAGGCGACCGTGGATGCCGCCCGCTCCCCCGAGCGCGCCATCGTCCTCACCGAGCGTGGGG
>JAGNQK010000212.1 GCA_017989115.1 Dermatophilaceae bacterium
GTGCTCGACGTCGCCTTCGGGGAGCGGTCCGTCGACAGCGCGATCATCGACGTCCTGCTGCCCCTGTTCGTGCGGGTCGGTGAGCTCTGGGAGCTCGGTCGCATCGGCATCGCGCAGGAACACTTCGCGAGCAGCCTCGTGCGCCGCCGACTCGGGGCGATGTCCCTGACCTGGGGTGTGGGCAGCGGGCCGGTGGCGGTGCTCGCCTGCCCTCCCGGCGAGTTCCACGACATCGTGCTGCTGAGCTTCGGCGTGCTCCTCGGGCGCACCGGGTGGCGCATCCGCTACCTCGGGCCGGACACTCCCGTGCACTCGCTCGCTGCGGCAGCGCGGCTCACCCAGGCCGATGCCGTCGTGCTGGCCTGTCGTCGGCCGTCAGGTTTCCGGGCACACGCCACGGCGCTGCGGCGGCTCGGCGAGGACTACCCGGTGTGGCTCGCCGGTCGCGGCGCGACGCCGCGGGTGCTCGAGGAGGTGGGAGTCCGTCACCTCGGGGCTGACCTCGTCGGGGCCGTAGCCGAGCTGACCGCCACCGCCCGCGACCGCCGAAACCAGCGTGAGGCCACGGCCCGACCCGACGGCGACGGCATCCCAGTCGACGACAGCCGCGCCAACGGCAACGGCATCCAAGGCGACGGCATCCGGACCGACGGCATCCAAGGCGACGGCATCCGGACCGACGCGACCACCCCGACCTCCGCCACCGCCTGACCCGCACGCGAGCCGGCGTACCGAGATCGACCAATAGGTCACCGCAGGTACACCCAGCCACTCAGTTCGCGTACCCACATCGACCAATAGGTCACCGCAGGTACACCCGGCCAGTCAGCGCGCGTACCTGGATTGACCTATTGGTCGATGTCGGGACGCGGCGGCGTGTCGTTGAGGGCTCGAGGGGGGTCAGCCGACTGCCTGGGCCACCCCGTGGATCACCAGGCCGGCGAGCGCCCCGACGATCGTGCCGTTGATCCGGATGAACTGCAGGTCGCGGCCGACGTGCAGTTCGATGCGCTCGGCGGCCTCCTTGCCGTCCCAGCGATCGACCGTGACCGAGATGACCTCGGCCAGCTCGCTGCCGTAGGTGTTGACGAAGAAGGACACCGCCTCGCCGAGGCGGGCCTCAAGCCGGGCCCGCCACACCTCGTCGTGCACGAGGTGGTTGCCGAGGTTCTCGAGCAGCTCGTCACCGCGGGTGTGGAAGTACGAGGTCTCGTCGTCCATCGCCGTCGTCAGGGCGGTGCGGAACGACTGCCAAAGCCCGAGCGCGGTCTCCGGCACCTGCGGGTGGGTGAGCAGCAGCACCTTGAGCGCCTCCGCACGGGCCATGACCTCGGGGTCCTGCTGGAGGTCCACGGCCAGGCGCCGCAGCAGGTCGTCGAAGGCCTGGCGCGCGGGGTGGCGCGGGTCGTTCTCGATGTCCCGCAGCCAGGCGATGACCTGCTGGTAGGTCCAGCCGATGACCTTGTCGTCGACCCACGGCGGCGACCACCACGGGGCGCGCTCGCCGAGCACCGCCGCGTACGTGCCGGGGTTGTCGGCCAGCCACTCGCGCAGGTGCTCCAGGGCCAGGTCGACCAGCCCCTGGTGGGTCTGCTGCTCGACGACCCCCTCGAGCAGGGCGCCGGCGATCGGCGACACCGGCTCCCTGACCAGTCGCGGCACGAGGAAGTCCTGCACCAGCGCGCGGACCTCGTCATCCGACAGCCGCCCCAACCCCGCACGGCCGACGCGCACCGCCTCGACCATCACGCGGCGGCGATTGGCCGGCATCCCCAACCACTGACCGACGCGCTCACCCACGCGCGCCGTCGCGAGGCGCTCGCGCGCGATCTCCTCGGTGAGGAAGTTCTCGGTGACGAACTCCTGGAGGTTGCGCCCGATCTCGTTCTTGCGCTTCGGGATGATCGCCGTGTGGGGGATCGGCAGGCCGAGCGGATGCCGGAACAGCGCCGTGACGGCGAACCAGTCGGCGAGCGCCCCCACCATCGCCGCCTCGGCCGCGGTGTTGACGTAGCCCCACACGCCGTCGTGGTCCAGGCGCAAGGTGGCGAGGAAGACGGCCGCCGCGAACGCGAGCAGGCCGAGCGCGACGAGCCGCATCCGCCGCAGCCCGGTGCGGCGTGCGGCATCGGCGGGGGATGCTGCCATGAGACTCACGCGCCCGATCCTGCCTCATGGGTCCGCCCAGCCTTGCGGGGGCGGGCTGTACCCGCAGTGACTATTGGTCGATGTGGGTGCAGGTGCCTCGTGGGCGGGCGTACCTGGAGTGACCTATTGGTCGATGGGGGTACGCGAGGTCGGATGCCGTCGCTCACCTCCCGCCCCGCTCTAACCGCCCGCTCGGCCCCCGTCTCCCCCGCGCCCGGCATCCCCGCCGTACGCTGGGGAAGGTGCGCTTCCTCAACGACCTCCAGCCGCAGCACGACCTGACCTACGACGACGTCTTCATGGTGCCGAACCGGTCGTCGGTGACGAGCCGGCTCGACGTCGACCTGTCCTCGGCCGACGGCACGGGAACGACGATCCCGCTCGTGGTCGCGAACATGACCGCCATCGCCGGGCGCCGCATGGCCGAGACGACCGCCCGCCGCGGGGCCCTCACGGTCATCCCGCAGGACATCCCGGCCGAGATCGTGCGCGACGTCATCGCGTGGCAGAAGTCTCGCCACCTCGTGTACGACACCCCCATCACGCTGACCCCCGGCACGACCGTCGGCGAGGCCCTCGTGCTGCTGCACAAGCGCGCCCACGGTGCCGCCCTGGTCACCGACGGCGACCGCCCGGTCGGCATCGTCACCGAGACCGACCTCACCGGGGTCGACCGGTTCACCCAGCTCGAGGACGTCATGGTGCGCGACATGGTGTCGCTGCCCGACGGGGTCGACGTCGAGTCGGCCTTCGACACCCTGTCCCACGCCCGGCGCCGCCTCGCACCGGTGGTGACCCCCGACGGCCGGCTCGTCGGCATCCTCACCCGCTCCGGCGCGCTGCGCGCCCACCTGTACTCCCCCGCCACCGACGACACCGGCAGGCTGCGGATCGCCGCGGCGGTCGGCATCAACGGTGACGTCGCAGCCAAGGCAGCCGACCTGCTCGACGCCGGCGCCGACACCCTCGTCATCGACACCGCCCACGGCCACCAGGAGAAGATGATCGAGGCCCTGCGCGCGGTGCGGGCGCTCGACCCCCAGGTGCCCGTCGTCGCCGGCAATGTCGTCTCCGCGCAGGGCACCCGCGACCTCATCGAGGCCGGCGCCGACATCGTCAAGGTCGGGGTCGGGCCGGGCGCCATGTGCACGACCCGGATGATGACCGCCGTCGGCCGCCCGCAGTTCTCCGCGGTGCTCGAGTGCGCCACTGCGGCGCGCGAGCTGGGAGGCCACGTGTGGGCGGACGGGGGTGTGCGGCATCCGCGCGATGTCGCTCTTGCCCTGGCCGCGGGGGCGAGCAACGTCGTGATCGGCTCGTGGTTCGCCGGCACGCTCGAGTCGCCCGGCGACCTCTACACCGACGAGTCGGGCCGCCAGTTCAAGGAGTCGTTCGGCATGGCGAGCTCGCGCGCGGTGCGCCACCGCACGGCCAGCGACACGGCCTACGAGCGGGCCCGCAAGGCGATGTTCGAGGAGGGCATCAGCTCGGCCCGCATGTACGTCGACCCGGCCCGCCCGAGCGTCGAGGACGTCATCGACGAGATCGTCGCGGGCCTGCGCAGCAGCTGCACGTATGCCGGAGCCCGCACCCTGGAGGAGTTCCACGACCGCGCGACGGTCGGCATCCAGAGCACCGCCGGGTTCGCCGAGGGCCGCCCCCTGCACACCTCCTGGTGACCTGAGCGTCCGGCACGGTGGTTGCTCGGGGCACCAACCTGCCGGACGTCGTCGGGATTGAGGCAGGATGCCGGGTATGCCGTTCGACGTCGCCTCGGTCCGTGCCCACTTCCCCTCGCTCGCCGAGGG
>JAGNQK010000048.1:0-2739 GCA_017989115.1 Dermatophilaceae bacterium
TGCCTCCACGGCACCCTCGAGGTCGTCGACGACCCGGATGCCGCCATGGCGGGCATCGCGACCGTGCTCGCACCCGGAGGCACCCTCTCCCTCGTCGTCGCCCAGCGGCTGCCTGCCGCACTGGCCCGGGCCCTCGCGGGGCAGTTCGCGCGGGCGCAGGCCATCCTCGAGCGGCCTGACGGGCGCTGGGGTGACGACGACCCGGCACCACGCCGGTTCGACGAGAACGTCGTCCTCGACCTGCTGCGCACCCACGGGTTCACCACGGTCGACAGTCACGGGGTGCGCATCTTCAGCGACCTCGTCCCTTCCGCGCTGGTCGACTCCGAGGCCGACCGGGCTGCGCTGCTCGAGCTCGAGGAGGTCGCGAGCCGCCACCTCGGCCACCCGCTGCTGGGTGACCTCGGCAGCGTCCGGCACGTCCTCGCCACCCGGGGCTGACGCCACCGGAGGCCACCGATGAGCCGACGCCAGTACGCCCTCCCGCACCGGGACGCCAGCGAGCCGCCCGACGACACGGGGTGCACCGTCCTGCACGTCGACATGGACGCCTTCTACGCGGCGGCGACCCTGCTCTCCCACCCCGAGCTCGTCGGCACCCCGGTCATCATCGGCGGGGGCAACCGAGGGGTGGTGCTCTCGGCCACCTACGAGGCGCGCCGGTTCGGGGTGACCTCGGCGATGCCGATGTCGCGGGCGCGACGGCTCTGCCCCCAAGCGGTCGTCCTGCCCCCCGACCACGCCCGCTACAGCGCGATCTCCGCAGCCGTCATGGAGACCTTCCGTTCGGTGACGCCGGTCGTCGAGCCGCTCTCGCTCGACGAGGCCTTCCTCGACGTCTCGGGGGCGGTTCGGGCCATGGGCAGCCCGGCGACCATCGGTCAGCACATCCGCGACACCGTGCACGACGAGCAGGGCATCACCTGCTCGGTCGGTGTGGCCTCGACGAAGTTCGTCGCGAAGATCGCCTCCGGACTGGCCAAGCCCGACGGGATGGTCGTCGTGCCGCGCGACGAGGTCGTGCCGTTCGTCCAGCAGCTGCCGGTCGGTGCCCTGTGGGGTGTGGGGGAGCGCACCGAGGACGCGTTGCTGCGCCTGGGCCTGCGCACCGTCGCCGACATCGCCCACACCCCGCTCGCAACGCTCGTGCGCGGCCTCGGCGAGGCCACCGGACGCCACCTGCACGACCTGTCCTGGGGGCGCGACCCGCGATCGGTCGAGCACGTGCAGCGGGAGAAGAGCATCGGCAGCGACCAGACCTTCGAGCACGACATCGACGACTCCGCCGAGATCCACCGGCGCCTGCTGGCCCTCAGCGAGCGCACCGCGTCCCGGATGCGGGCTGCCGGGTTGACCGGTCGAACCCTCACCCTGCGGGTGAGGTTCAGTGATTTTACGACGATCACCCGGTCGAAGACGCTGCGTGAACCGACGGACAGCGGGCGGGCCATCCACGAAGGGGCGGTGGCGCTGTTCGACGCCCTGGGGCTCCAGCGGGCCCGGATCAGGCTCGTCGGAGTGCGCATGGAGAAGCTCATGGAGGCCTCGGCGTCACCCATCCAGGGGGTGATCGGGGAGCCCGAGCACGGCTGGCGGGATGCCGATCGGGCGGTTGACCGGGCCCGCTCGCGGTTCGGGTCGGGCTCGGTTCGACCGGCCAGTCTCATCGAACGTGATACACCGACTTCCGCGGGGAGACATCGGGACCTATCCTGAGGGCTCAAGGGACAACAGGGCGTCCGCCGGATGCCCGGGCCGACCACGGGAGGATCCGTGCCCCTCTCAGACCACGAGCAGAAGATGCTCGAACAGATGGAACAAGCCCTCGCTGCCGAGGACCCCAAGTTCGCCTCGCAGATGCAGGGAAGTTCCTTGGCGTCCATGCAGCGGCGACGCTGGCTGATCGGCGCCGTCGGCATCGTGCTCGGGTTGGCCCTGGTCCTCGTCGGCGTCAACACCACCATGTGGGTGGGTGCCATCGGGTTCGCCGTCATGGTGACCGCGGCGGTCTTCGCCGCCACGCCCCCGCGTCGGGCCGCACTGGGTGTCGTCCGCGGTGACGGCAGCACGGCACCGCACTCGTCAGGGGGCCGCAAGAAGGGTCAGAAGTCGTTCATGGACCGGCTCGATGACCGCTGGGAGAAGCGCCAGAACAACTGGTGAGGCTGCGACCCAGGTCCGTGACGGGCCCGCTGCGTCGCACGCTGTGTCGAGTGCGATGCGACGCAGGGTCGAGTGCGATGCGACGACTCAGGTCGCGACGAGCCCACCGACGAACAGGGCTGCGATCGTGAGCCCCGCGGCGAGTTCGATCCCCATGCTGTGCAGCACCGCGACGAGGGCGTGCTTGGTCCGCTCCCAGGCCAGCGCGGTGTCCTTGCTGCGCAGGTACTCGACGACGAAGATCGCCAGCACGAAGCCGATGATCGCGCCGACGACCGGCACCACGAAGAAGCCGACGATGCCGACCATGACGGCGATGACCAGCGTGGAGTTGCTCACACCCCGATCACGCATCCGCTTGCCGGGCAACGTGTACTGAAGCACCCACCCGATCACGGCGACGAGCAGGCTCGCGGCGAAGATCAGCCAAGCGGTCGTGCCACCCTCGAGGGCGGCCCACAACAGCACCCCGCCGAGGATGAGCAGCAGCCCCGGCAGCACGGGCACGACGATGCCGAGCAGTCCCACGATGATGAGCAGCGGTGGGATGACCAGACCGATCTCGTCGACGAGTCC
>JAGNQK010000048.1:2839-14758 GCA_017989115.1 Dermatophilaceae bacterium
GCCAGGGCCGGGATGTGCTCGCGGCCGTGGTGGGCACAGAAGAGCAGTTCACCCCCGGCGTGGAGGGTCGCTCGGACGTATGCCTGGGCGCTGCAGCGGTCGCAGCGGTCCGCAGCGTTCAGGGTCGGTGCCAGTGCGGCGTTCACGTCGGCTCCTCAGCTCGCTCGGGTCTGCGTGGTTGCCGTCCGGGGTGGTCGGCGTGCGTTGCAACAGTCAAGCACGTCGGATGCTTCCCGCTGTGCAGGGTGCGGCCGTGTGGCCCCGGTCATGTCCGGATCGTGATCTGCAGCGTGCCGGGCCAGACCCCTTCCCGACGCGCCCCGTGACGGGGAGCGCGACCGGTGCCACGGCATCCGACGCCACCTCGCGGTGCGCCTGAACGAGCCTGTCGCAGGCGGCGACTACCCTGCATTTCGTGTCCCCCACTGCTGCCAAGAAGGCCGCGACGAGCAAGTCAGCGTCCGAGTACACCGCCCACCACCTCCAGGTCCTCGAGGGTCTCGAGGCGGTGCGCAAGCGTCCAGGCATGTACATCGGCTCCACCGACTCGCGCGGGCTCATGCACTGCCTGTGGGAGATCATCGACAACGCCGTCGACGAGGCCCTGGGTGGCCACTGTGACCGCGTGGAGGTCACCCTGCACGGCGACGGCTCGGTCGAGGTGCGTGACAACGGCCGTGGCGTGCCCGTGGACATCGAGCCGCGCACCGGGCTCACCGGCGTCGAGCTGGTCTACACGCGCCTGCACGCCGGCGGCAAGTTCGGCGGCGGCTCGTACACGGCATCCGGTGGTCTGCACGGGGTCGGCGCGTCGGTCGTCAACGCGCTGTCCTCCCGCCTGGACGTCGAGGTCGACCGCGGGGGCAAGACCTATGCGATGAGCTTCCGACGGGGGGAGCCCGGGGTGTTCTCCGACGTCGCCGGCGCGAAGGGCGCCAAGGACCCGTCCCACGAGTTCACGCCCTACGTCGACATCAGCGAGCTCGAGGTCATCGGTAGGACCCGCCGTGGGGTGTCCGGAACGCGGGTGCGGTACTGGGCCGACAGCCAGATCTTCCTCAAGGACGCGACGTTCGACCTCGAAGGGCTGCTCGCCCGCGCCCGTCAGACCTCCTTCCTCGTCCCCGGGCTGACGATCGTCATCAGCGACCAGCGCGGCGACGAGGTGCGTGAGGAGGTCTTCGTCCACGACGGCGGCATCTCCGAGTTCTGCGAGTACCTCGCTCCCGACCCGGCCGTCACCGACGTGTGGCGGTTGCACGGCAGTGGCACCTTCACCGAGACCGTGCCGGTCCTCGATGCCAACGGGCACATGAGCCCCACGGAGGTCGAGCGTGAGTGCGGCGTCGACGTTGCGGTGCGGTGGGGTACCGGGTACGACACCAAGGTCTCCTCGTTCGTGAACATCATCGCCACCCCCAAGGGTGGCACCCACCTGGCCGGATTCGAGCAGGCCCTGCTGAAGGTGCTGCGCAAGCAGCTCGAGGCCAATGCCCGGCGCCTGAAGGTCGGCAACGACAAGCTCGAGAAGGACGACGCGCTCGCCGGGCTGACCGCGGTGGTCACCGTCCGCCTGGCCGAGCCGCAGTTCGAGGGCCAGACCAAGGAGGTCCTCGGCACCAACGCCGTGCGCGCCATCGTCGCCCGGGTCGTCGAGAAGGAGCTCACCGAGCGGCTCCTGTCGACCAGGCGCGGCGAGAAGCAGCAGGCTGCCCTGCTGCTCGAGAAGGTCACCGCCGAGATGAAGTCGCGGATCAGCGCGCGGCTGCACAAGGAGACCCAGCGCCGCAAGACCGCCCTGGAGTCCTCGACCCTGCCCGCCAAGCTCGTCGACTGCCGCAGCACCGACGTCGAGCGCACCGAGCTGTTCATCGTCGAGGGCGACAGCGCTCTCGGCACGGCCAAGCTGGCACGCAACAGCGACCACCAGGCGCTGCTGCCGATCCGGGGCAAGATCCTCAACGTCCAGAAGGCGTCGGTCACCGACATGCTCGGCAACGCCGAGTGCGCGGCGATCATCCAGGTCATCGGCGCCGGGTCTGGCCGCACCTTCGATCTCGAGTCGGCCCGCTACGGCAAGGTCATCATCATGACCGACGCCGACGTCGACGGCGCCCACATCCGCACCCTGCTGCTCACCCTGTTCTTCCGCTACATGCGCCCCCTCGTCGAGGCCGGTCGGGTGTACGCCGCCGTGCCTCCGCTGCACCGCCTCGAGGTGATCAACCCCGGGTCCAAGGCCAACGAGGTGATCTACACCTACTCCGAGGCCGAGATGCGCCGCACCCTGGCCGGGCTGAACCGTCGGGGCAAGAAGATCAAGCCGATCCAGCGCTACAAGGGCCTGGGCGAGATGGATGCCGACCAGCTCGCGGAGACGACGATGGACCCGGCCCACCGCACGCTGCGCAAGGTGACGGCCGAGCACCTGGAGTCGGCGACCAAGGTCTTCGAACTGCTCATGGGCGGCGAGGTCGGGCCCCGCAAGGACTTCATCATCGAGTCCGCCCACGCGTTGGACCGCGAGCGGATCGACGCGTGAGCCTGGCTGCCGGCCAGGACGAACTGCGGATCGACCACCCCCTCGCCGCCCTCTGGCGGCGGTACCGCGCCTATCGGGTGCGCTTCATCGCGGCGGTCATCGCCTCGGTGGTCAACAAGGTCGCCGACGTCGTGCCCGAACTGCTCATCGGTGCGGCTGTCGACGTCGTCATCCGTGGGCAGAACTCGTGGGCGGCCGACGTGCTCGGCGTCGAGTCCCGATACGCCCAGCTGGCGTGGCTCGCGGCGATCAACGTCATCGTCTGGATGATCGAGTCCGGCTCGGAGTACGTCGCTGCCGTGCTCTGGCGGGGCCTGGCCCAGGGAGTGCAGCACGACCTGCGGGTGGAGGCCTACGACCACGCGCAGCACCTCGACCTCACGTGGCACGAGTCCAGGGCGGCCGGCGCGACGGTCGCGACCCTCAACGACGACGTCAACCAGCTCGAGCGCCTGCTCGACGTCGGGTTGCCCTCGATCCTGCAGACCACGCTCAACGTCATCCTCGTCGGTGCGGTCTTCGCGGCGTCGTCGCTGACCCTGCTCATCGTGGCCTTCCTGCCGATCCCGCTCATCGTGCTCGGCTCGCTCGTGTTCCAGCGCCGCCTCGAGCCGCTGTACGCCCGGGTGCGGCAGGCGGTGGCCGACCTCTCCGGGGCCCTGAGCGCAAACCTCGCCGGGGTCTCCACGATCAAGGCCTTCACTGCCGAGGACCGCGAACGTGGGCGGATCGAGGGCTACTCGAGCGCCTACCGCGAGGCCAACGTGCGGGCGATCCGCTCCTCGGCGGCCTTCGTCCCGCTGGTTCGCATGGCGATCCTCGCGGGGTTCACCTGCACGCTGCTCATCGGCGGCTGGTCCGTGCTCGACGGCGAGCTCGAGGTGGGGCTGTACACCGTGCTCGTCTTCATGACCCAGCGCCTGCTGTGGCCGCTCACCGACATCGCCGAGGTCCTCGACCTCTACCAGCGGGGGAGGGCGTCGACGGCGCGCATCCTCGAGCTGCTCGCGGTCCCGATCACCGTTCACGCCGGCACCCGAGCGGTGCCGCGGCCGGTGCGTGGCGGACTCGAGCTGAGGGGAGTGCGCGCCGGGTACGGCGACGGGCCCGATGTGCTGCACGGCGTCGACCTCGTGATCCCCGCGGGTCAGACCCACGCGATCGTCGGTGCGACCGGCTCTGGCAAGTCCACGCTGCTGCGCCTGCTCCTGCGCTTCGACGACCCCCGCTCGGGAGAGGTGCTGCTCGACGGCATCGACGTGCGCGACCTGGACTGGGACTCCCTGCGCGGCTCGATGGGTTACGTCGCCCAGGACGTCTACATGTTCGCTGGCACGATCGCCGAGAACATCGCCTACGGTCGGCCCGATGCCTCGCAGGAGCAGATCATCGGTGCCGCCCGTGACGCTGCGGCGATGGAGTTCATCGACGCTCTTCCCGACGGTCTCGACACGTGGGTCGGGGAGCGGGGGGTGACCCTCTCGGGAGGTCAGCGCCAGCGTCTCGCCCTGGCTCGGGCGCTGTTGCGTGACCCGGCGGTCGTCGTGCTCGACGAGGCGACGAGCGCGGTGGACAACGAGACCGAGGCAGCCATCCAGCGTGCGCTCGGCGTGGCCACCGCTGAGCGCACGACGGTGGTGGTGGCCCATCGGCTCTCCACGGTCAGGCACGCCGATCGCATCTGGGTGCTCGACCAGGGCGTCGTGCGTGAAGCCGGCACCCACGACGAGCTCGTGGCGAGCGATGGCGCCTATGCCGCGCTGTGGCGCGTGCAGACCGGTGATGCTGCAGATTGATCTGCACCAAGAGCACCACCACGGATGCCGCGGGGCCACTGTTGTCCTCGAGGGTGCCGCCCGGCATCCACCGCGGGGTTGGGAGGGCGACATGGGTGCGACGGTGGACACGGAAGCAGCCGCGAACGACGGCGGGGATGCCGTGGCGGGGGAGGAGCGGACCGAGCTCAAGCGGGCGATCGGGCCGAAGTTGTTGCTGCTGTTCATCGTCGGAGACATCCTCGGCACCGGTGTCTACTCACTGACCGGGCGGGTGGCGAGCGAGGTCGGTGGCGCCGCGTGGGCTCCGTTCATCGTTGCGTTCGCGGTGGCCCTGGTCACGGCGTTCAGCTACCTCGAGCTCGTCACGAAGTACCCGAAGGCGGCCGGTGCGGCCCTGTACACGCACAAGGCGTTCGGCATCCACTTCCTCACCTTCCTCGTGGCCTTCACCGTCATGTGCTCCGGAGTCACCTCGGCGTCCACCGCCGCCAACGCGTTCGCCGCAAACCTCGCCGACGGTTTCGGTCTCGACGGTGAGAACAGCACCCTCGTGCTCGGCATCGCCCTGGCGTTCATGCTCCTCGTCGCTGCGGTGAACTTCCGGGGCGTCAGCGAGAGCGTCAAGGCCAATGTCGTCCTCACGGCGGTCGAGCTCTCCGGCCTGCTGCTCGTCATCCTCGTCGGCATCTACGCCGCGACCGGTGGCAAGGCCGACTTCTCCCGGGTCACCGTCTTCGACACGGCGGGCGACAAGAGCGTCTTCCTCGCGATCACCGCCGCCACGTCCTTGGCGTTCTTCGCCATGGTGGGCTTCGAGGATGCCGTGAACATGGCCGAGGAGACCCACGACCCGGTGCGCAACTTCCCGAAGATGATGCTGACCGGGCTCGGGATCACGGGGCTGATCTATGTGCTCGTCGCCATCTTCTCGGTGGCCCTGGTTCCGGTCGGCGAGCTGGGGGAGGGCGACACCCCGCTGACCAAGGTCATCTCCGCGGGCCTACCCGACTTCCCTGCTGACAGCGTCTTTCCGTTCATCGCGATGTTCGCGGTGGCCAACTCGGCGCTGATCAACATGCTCATGGCCAGTCGGCTCATCTACGGCATGGCCCGTCAGGACGTTCTGCCGCCGGTGCTCGGGTGGGTGCACCGCGGGCGGCAGACCCCGTGGGTCGCCATCGTCTTCACGACTGTCATCGCGTTCGGGCTCATCACCTTCGTGAGCACGAGCGACAGTGACGTCGTCCCGGCGCTCGGTGGCACGACGGCCCTGTTGCTCCTCGCGGTGTTCACCGTCGTCAACATCGCGGTTCTGGTCCTGCGGCGCGACCCGATCAACCGCAAGCACTTCGTGACGCCGACCGTGCTGCCGGTCATCGGTGCGCTGGCGTGCTTCTTCTTCACCCTGCCGGTCACCGGGCGCGACCCGATCCAGTACACGATCGCGGCGTGGCTGCTCGGCATCGGCGTGGTGCTGTGGGCGTTGACCTGGGCTGCCAACCGGGCGTTCTTCGGCAAGAAGACCTACCTGCGCGACCCCGAGGACCTGGCACCCGACGACGCCACGAGGAACTGACGCGGGAAGGCTCAGGACAGAGGGCCGGTCGACTCTCGCACGATGAGCTCGGTCGGCAGCACGACCTCGTCGGTGATCGTGTCGTCGTGCAGCAGTGCCCGCAACAGCAGCTCGGCGGCTGCATGGCCCTGCCCGGCGACGTCCTGGCGGACCGTGGTCAGCCCGAGCACGCCGGAGAGGAGGTAGTCGTCGATCCCGATGATCGACAGGTCCCCGGGGACGGCCATTCCGAGCCGGCGGGCGCTCTCGCGCACCCCGATGGCCATCTCGTCGGATGCCGCGACGATGGCGGTCGGTCGGTGCTCACTGGTCAGCAGCGAGGTGCTGTCGCGGGCGGCGGCCTCGGCGGTCCAGTCCGAGTTCAGGATCCATTCCGGCGCGCAGGTCAGGCCGAACTCGACGACACACTCCTTGAAGGCCTCGAGGCGGTCCTGCGGGGTCTGGATGTGGGCGACGTTGGCGGGAACGGAGCCGATGTAGCCGATCCGGGTGTGGCCAAGGCCGGCCAGGTGTTCCACCGCCGTGCGCATGGCGAGCCGGTCATCGATGCGCACGCAGGCCCGACCGGGAACCGGTGAGCCGATCGTGACCAGGGGCAGGCCGAGCCGTTCGACGAGGTCGACCTCCTCGTCCGTCATCGGCACGTTGAGCATGATGATGCCGTCGACCCGCTTCCAGAGCATGTTCTGGGTCAGCGTGAGCCGCTGGTCGTAGGTTTCGTCCTCGAGGTCGAAGAGGATGACGTGGTGGCCCTGCGCCCGCAGGGACTTCTCGATGGCGCTCACGAGGGTCGCGAAGAACCACCGGGTGAGGAACGGCGCGACGACGGCCACGACCCTGGTGCGCCCGGAGGCGAGGGACGTGGCCGTCGGTGACGCGACGTAGTGCAGGTCCTCGGCGACGCGAAGGACCTTCTCCCGGGTCTGCGGTGAGACCCGGTCAAGACCCCGAAGGGCGCGGGAGACCGTGGCGACCGACACCCCGGCCACCCGCGCCACATCGGTGATGGTGCTGATGGTCCTCGTTCCTTTCCGAACGCGCGGACCTGATGGGCCTCAGCCCTTCAGGCCACCTGCGAGCAGGCCGCGCACGAAGTACCTCTGGAGGGCCAGGAACACTGCGACCGGGACGATCATCGAGATGAACGCACCAGCCGAGAGCAGGTACCAGGCACTTCCGCGGGAACCGGACAGCTCGGCGACGCGCACGGTGATCGGCGCGACGTCAGGAGTACCACCGAGGAACACGAGCGAGACGAGCAGGTCGTTCCAGACCCACAGGAACTGGAAGATGCCGAAGGCTGCGAGCGCCGGGGTGAGCAGGGGCAGGAGGATCTTGAAGAAGATCGTCACGTGACCTGCACCGTCGACGCGGGCTGCCTCCATGAGCTCGGCGGGGAGCTCCCTCATGAAGTTGTGGATGAGGAAGATCGCCAGTGGCAGCGCGAAGATCGTGTGCGACAACCACACGCTCCAGTACGACGCTCCGAAGCCCAGCTTGTTGACGTAGATGTCGAGCAGCGGGATGAGCGCGACCTGCAGCGGGACGATCTGCAGGGCGAACACCGCGACGAACAACGCGTCGCGACCCGGGAACGGCATCCACGCGAACGCGTAGGCAGCCAGGGAGGCCAGGAACAGGGGCAGGGCCACCGCCGGGATGGTGATGACGATGGTGTTGATGAAGTACTGCCCGAGGCCCGCCGATGATCCGGGAGCAAGTGCCTGGCGGTAGTTCTCCAGGGTGAAGGCCCCCGGGTCGCCGAACGCAGTCCACCAGCCGCTGCGGTTGATGGCGCGCTGGTCGCGGAAGGAGGTGACGAGCAGGCCGATCGTCGGGATCGTCCACAGGACGGCGATGACGATGGCTGCGACGGATGCCCAGGGTGAGGAGATCGAGCGCGCGGCGTCGCCGGCGAGTGACTTCTTCTTGCGGCGGGGCTTGGCCGTCGTCTTCTCCATGTCGGGAGAGATCTTCTCCGGCATGGCCACCGGTTCGAGGGTGCTCATGGCTCAGGCCTCCTTTCGCATCTGGATGATGTTGTACGTCACGATCGGGATGACGAGGATGAACAGCAGCACCGCGAGCGACGCGCCGAGGCCCGGGGCGTTGAAGCGGAAGCTCTGGCTGTAGAACTCGTTGGCGACGACCGAGGTGTCGAACTGCCCACCGGTCATGGTCCGCACGATGTCGAAGACCTTGAGCGTGCCGATGCCGATCGTCGTCACGACGACGACGAGGGCGGGCCGGATGCTCGGCAGCGTGATGTAGCGGAACATCTTGAACGCCATGACACCGTCGAGCTTGGCGGCCTCGATGATCTCGTCGGGGATGGCCTTGATGGCGGCGGAGAGGACCGTCATCGCGAAGCCGGCCTGGATCCACACCATGACGATGATCAACATGAAGGTGTTGAGCGGCGCGTTGATGAGGAACTGCTGGGTCTCGAATCCGAAGAACTTCAGGATCGCGTTGAGCAGGCCGATCTGCGGGCGGGACGTCTGTTTGTACTGGTAGACGAACTTCCAGATGATGCCGGCGCCGACCATCGAGATCGCCATCGGCAGGAAGATCAGGGCCTTGGCGAAGGCCTCGCCGCGCGCGCGGTCGATGAGGATCGCGTAGATCAGCCCGATGCTGGTCGCGAGGATCGGGACGAGGATGACCCACAGGGCCGTGTTGCGCAGCACGAGCAGCAACTCGGGCTGGGTGAACATCGCCGAGTAGTTGCTGAGGGTGAGTCCACCCTCACCGGAGCGCCCGCGCAGCGACTGGTTGATCGTGAGGATCGCGGGGTACATCAGCCCGATGGCGAGCAGGACCACTGCGGGGCCGACGAACAGGGCGCCCTGGACCCGCTCGCCGTTCTTGCCCTTGAACAGGGAGGCGAGGAAGAGCACGAGGCCGAACACGAGCGCGAAGAAGAAGATCGCGAAGAACATCAGGAAGAACTTGCCGGGCACGCTCTGCGCCCGCAGGAACGGCTCGGGAATCGCGGCGGGAACTGCGCCGATGACCGTCGATACCACTGGACATCACCTCCGAGAGGATTACGTCAGGACAGGGGAAACCAAGAGAGCAGGGGTGGGGTGGGGGACTCCCACCCCACCCCTGCTCGGTGACCTGGGGTGAATCAGGTCAGGGTTGTCACTTCGGCCAGGACTGCTCGATGAAGTCGAGCGTTGCCTTGTCGTCCTTGCCGATGATCCAGTCGGTCATGCCCTTCCAGAACGTACCCGCACCCACGGCACCCGGCATGAGGTCGGAGCCGTCGAAGCGGAAGGTGGCTGCCTCGTCGGTCAGCGCCTCGGCAGAGAGCTTGTCGACGGGGTTCTTCAGCAGCGAGGGGTCGGCGTTCTTGTTGGCCGTCACGCAACCACCCGAACCACAGGTCTTGGCGCGCTCGTCAGCCCACTCGACCGAGGAGAGGTAGGTCTGGAAGGCCTTGACCTCGGGACGGTCGGCGAAGGCCGCGGTGAACTCGCCACCACCGAGGACCGGCTTGGTGGAGGAGTCGACGGAGGGCAGGTAGAACGCCCAGACCTCACCCTCGGGACCGACCTCGGTGCCCTCGGGCCAGTTGGCCGCGTAGAACGACGCCTGACGGTGCATGTAGCAGGTGCCGTCGAGGATCGGCTGACCGGCGTCCTGGAAGGACGTCGAGGCGATCGTCTTGACGTCGCCGAAGCCACCGTTGACGAACTTGTCGTTCTTGAGGATCTTGCCGACCTCGGCGAGCGCCGTGGCGACAGCCGGGTCGTTGAACGGGATCTCGTGGTTGACCCACTTGTCGTAGGTCTCGGCGCCGGCGGTGCGGAGCATGACGTCCTCGACCCAGTCGGTGGCCGGCCAGCCGGTGGCGTCACCGGACTCGATGCCTGCACACCAGGGCTTGACGTCGCCACCCTCGGCGGCCATCTTCTCGGACAGGGCGAGCAGGTCGGCCCACGTGGTGGGGACCTCGTAGCCCTTGTCGGCGAAGGCGGTCGGGGAGTACCAGACGAAGGACTTCACGTTCGCACCGAGCGGCGCGGCGTAGAAGGTGCCGTCGACGGTGCCGTAGTTCTTCCAGTCCGGCATGTTCTTGTCGACGTTGGCGACGACCTCCGGCGGGGCGGGCTTGACGGCGCCCGTCTGGACCAGGGTGTTGAGCAGACCCGGCTGGGGCAGGTAGGCGATGTCGGGGGCGTTGCCACCCTTGACACGCACCGGCAGCTGGGCCTCGAACTCCTTGGAGCCTTCGTACTTGATCTCGACGCCCGTGCAGTCCACGAAGGGCTTGTAGGACGCGATGTGCGGTGCGTCCTCGGGAGCGGTGATCGAGGTGTAGACGGTGACCGTCTTGCCCTTGAGGTCGCCGAACGCCGTGTAGGGCGCGCAGTCGATGCTGCTGGTGCTGCCGCTTTCGGCGGTGTCGCCACCGTCGTCGCTGCTGCTTCCGCAGGCCGACGCGGTGAGTGCCACCGCGAGGACTCCGGACAACGCCGCGATGCGACGCTTGGTGTAGAGGGCCATGTGCCCGCCTCCATTTCACTGGTCGCGCCGAGACGCTGTGGCCTCGGCGATGAGGGAACCGGGACCAAGGTAAAAGCGTTTACACATGCTTCGCAACGTCTCCACGCATCGAGGCGGTAACGATTGCGTAACACGGCGGCAACGCTGCGGCGGAGCGATGTTCGCACCGCCGGTGAGAGAGCGCGATCTCCGCCTGAGGGCGCGAGACCTCAGCGCACCGGTGAGCCGATCCCGCCGATGACGGCCGGATAGGCCGTGCCGGAGCCGTCTCGCCTGCCGGACGCCTCCGGAAGCTCGAGCGCCACGCCGGCCGCACCGCTGGCCCGCGCCGGTTGGGCACCGACCCAGGCCAGGATCAGGGCGTCCTCACCACGCAGGAACCGGTGTGCTCGCACCCCGCCCGTCCCGCGACCCTTCGGTGGGTACTCGGCGTACGGGGTCACCTTGATGGCGCCGGGCTGCGTGCCCGGCAGCGCGTCGGAGGCGCCCGAGGAGGTGACGACGACGGCATCCGCGCTCGGGTCGACCGCACCGAAGAAGACGACGGAGGCGCCGGGGTTGAGGCGGATGCCGGCCATCCCACCGGCCGCTCGGCCCTGGGGTCGCACCGACGACGCCGAGAAGCGCAGCAGCTGCGCGTCACTCGTGACGAAGACGAGATCCTCCTCGCCGTCGCGCAGGGCGGCCGCACCGACGACCCGGTCACCGTCCTTGAGGGCGATGACCTCCCAGTTCGCCCGAGCGGGGTGGTCGGGGGTGACGCGCTTGACGACACCGTGGGCGGTGCCGAGCGCGATCCCCGGCCCCTCGGCATCCAACCCGACGATGGTCAGCGGTTCCTCCCCGGCGGGCAGGTCGGCGAAGACCGCGAGCGGAGCACCGCCGGACAGGCTGGGCGCGCCTCCGAGCGGGGGCAGCGTCGGCAGCTCGAGGGCCGACATCCGCAGCATCCGCCCTGCCGAGGTGACGAGGCCGAACTCGCCGCGGGCCGTGGTGCGCACGGCACCGATGATGGCGTCGTGCTTGGCGCGGCCACCGTCAGCGGGCACCGGGTCGGCCGAGGACGTGCGCGCCAGCAGGCCGGTGGACGACAACAGCACCCAGCACGGGTCGTCGGCCACCTCGAGCGGCGCTCCCACCGATGCGGGCACCCCCGCCGACTCCAGCAGCACGGTCCGTCGTGGGGTGCCGTGGGCCTTGGCGACGTCGGCGAGCTCGCCGGAGACGGTGCGGTGCAGCAGCTTCTCGTCGGCGAGGATCGCCTCGAGCTCCTCGATCTGGCGGCGCAGCTCGTCGCGCTCGCTCTCGAGCTCGATGAGGGAGAACTTCGTCAGCCGGCGCAGCTGGAGCTCGAGGATGTACTCGGCCTGGGCTTCCGAGAGGTCGAAGACGGACATCAACCGTGCCTTGGCGGTCGCCGCGTCGTCGGAGGTGCGGATCAGCTGGATCACCTCGTCGATGTCGACGATGGCGATGAGCAGGCCCTCGACGAGGTGCAGTCGGTCCTG
>JAGNQK010000213.1 GCA_017989115.1 Dermatophilaceae bacterium
GCCCAGGCCCAGGGAACGGTGGTGGTCGACCTCCAGGCGGTCCGGGGGGAGGCCGGACTCATCGAGTCCCTCATGCAGCACGCACGGCGTCTGACCGCTGAGGAGGCCGGGCCGTGGCGTCGGGCACGTGCCTCCTTCGAGCGGCTCGCCGGCTTCAACATCGGCCTCGCGGGCATCGGTGCTGGCGTGAGCCTGCGCGACACCTCCACTGCACCAGCACGCCCGGACGCCGGATCTTTGGCCGAGGCCCTCGCCCGCCTGGCCGCCGAGGTCGCCAAGGACCACTCCAGCGGTGGGCTCCTGATTACCGTCGACGAGCTGCAGGTCGCCGCCCACCCAGACCTCGCCCTGCTCGCCGCCACGTTGCACCGACTCAACGTCGACCACTCAGGCGCCAACGTCACCTTCGCTGCCTCCGGCCTGCCCTTCACCACATCCGTGCTCAACGCGGCGGGAGTAACCCACCCCGACCGGCTCTTCGAGGTCGTCGACGTGCCGCTGACCCTGCCACCGAACGACGCCCGGTACGCGCTCGTTGAGCCCGCGCGCGCAGAGCACGTCGCGTGGGAGGTGGCGGCCCTTGATCGTGTCCTCACCGTCACCAACGGCTACCCCGCGCATCTGCAACTGGTCGCAGACGCGGTTTGGCGCGCAGCCAAAGGCCCCGACGCCATCACCCTGGCGGACGTGGAAGCCACCCTGCCGGGCCTGGTCGACCAACTCGACCGGCGCACCTTCGGCCCCCGCTGGGAACGACTGACCGACCGGCAAGCCGAGTTTCTCGCTGCCCTTGCCCTGCACGGCGGTCGGGCCGGCATGGCTGACCTCGCCCGCACCCTCAACCGCACGAGCACCGACCTGAGCTGGCTTCGCGACCAACTGATCAAGGAAGGCGACATCTACCCACCCCGGTACGGCCACGTCGCCATGGCCGTACCCCTGTTCACCGAGTTCGTCCTGGCCCGCTACCCCCAAGATCGGCTCGGCCCCAGCAGCGAACTGCTCACCCTCGAGCAGATGAGCAACTACGCGCAGAACACCAGCCTCGCCCCGAGCCCTCCGCGCCCGGGAGGGAACCCCTTGCCGAGAACCAGCCCACGCCACTCGCTCACCCCGGGCCCGGCATCACCCGAAGGACCACAGCGCTAGCCACCTACGTGACCTGGTTGTGGCAGGACACCGTCGGATCCCGATGGGAACATAAGGGCATGACTGCGCAGAGCGGCACCGTGCCGGCGAGCATCGACGTTCCCCCGCACCCGCGACTGCTCAGCGTGTTGGGGGACATCGAGTTCCAACCGTGGCAGTGCATCGCCGAGCTCATCGACAACGCCTTCGACGAGTTCCTGCGCCACCCAGAACGCCACGCCGACAACGAACCGACGGTGTGGGTCAGCCTGCCCGCGCGCAACAGCAGCCCCCGCGACGCAGAGGTCTGGATTGAGGACAACGGCACCGGGATGACTCTCGAGCAGCTGCGCGACGCGCTGCGAGCGGGATGGACCAGCAACGACCGCTACGGAAGCCTCGGGCTGTTCGGAGTCGGATTCAACATCGCAACCGCCCGCCTTGGCCACGTCGCCATCGTCAGGACCGCGCGCGAAGAGGACCCCGTCTGGCAGGTCGTCACCATCGACCTACGCAAGGTCGCAGCCGGCAACGACTTCGTCCTCCCGGTCACCACCGAGGTCAAGCAGCTCGGCGAGCACGGGACAAAGGTCGTCATCCGCGACCTCAAACCCGAACACCACGAAACCCTCAGCCGCCGTCAGGTATCGATCAAGAACATCCTCGGGGACGTCTACTCCTACCTGCTGGACACCAAGGATTTTCGGATCGTCGTCGACAACGAGGCCGTCAAACCACGGCGAGCCTGCATCTGGAACGAAGAGCGCTTCGTGGTACGCAACCGCGAGCAGATCCACGCCGTCCTGCCGATCGACGAGGTGCTGCCCGACCGGGCGGCCTGCCTCAACTGTGGAACCTGGCAGGACGGCAGCCAAGAAGGCGCCTGCGAGAGCTGCCACAGCACCAACATCGCGGTGCAACGGCGCCGCATCTGGGGCTGGGTCGGGATCCAGCGATACATCAGCAGCACCGACTTCGGGATCGACTTCATCCGCAACGGACGCAAGATCCTGCTGCGCGACGTGTCGCTGTTCACCTGGTCAGACCCCAACGAACCCTCCTCGCGTGGAGTCATCGAATACCCCATGGAGGTCCCCGCCGGGCACGGTCGGATCGTCGGCGAGATCCACATCGACCACGTACGCGTCAACTACCAGAAGACCGCCTTCGAGTACGACACCCCGGACTGGAAGACGGTCGCCCGACTGCTGCGCGGTGCAGGTCCACTCCTACCCAAGGCAGCACGCGAGCTCGGTTACCCCACGAACACCTCGCCCCTGGCTCGACTCGTCAGCGGCTACCGACGCAACGACCCCGGCAAGAAGTACCTGACCCCCGGCAACGGCGACGGCCCCATCCACGACAAGACCCGCAAGTGGGCCGAGCAGTTCCGCAAGGGCGACCCCGACTTCCAAACCGACGACATGTGGTACACCGCCGTCGAACTGCACGACAACCCACCCGCGCCCACTCCACCCCCGCAAGAAGCCGACCCCGACATCCTGACCAAGAAGGGGCTGCTGCCTGATCCCGCGCCCGATCCGGACCCGCACGCACCGCCGGGCCCACCACCGGTGACCGCCCCACCCACCGAGGATGAGAAGAGAGCCCAGTGGCGCGCCGCCGGCCGCCGGATGCCCGACATGGACGGCCGCTACGGCCTTAAAGGGATGGGTGCAGCGCTGGACGTCACCTGCTGGCTGGTCCACGGCGTGCCGGTCACCCGCCAGGACGGCGAACGGGCCCCGGTCTACGTAGCCCCCGGCCGCGGCGCGGCCGTGGACGTCTTCGTCGACACTGAGCATCCGGTCTTCCGCGAGTACGCCACCGACCTTCGAGACTTGATTCTCGTCGAGCTGGCCGAGTACTACCGCACACGAGCCGGCGAAACCGCACGGTCCCTCACCGGCATGTTCTACGCCCTCAAAGACACCTGCCTGCCAGATCAGAAGCTGACCGGTGTCACCCAGACCGCCAGCCGCGTGCTGACCCGCATCCGAGAACTCATGCAGCCGGTCGTCGCCGGCAGCTCCAGCGGGTACTGGAGCCTGGTCGCCCCTGAGGACCAGAACGCCACCGAGCAGCGCTTCGCCCTCGAGGGAGGGCGAGCACGATGGGAGGACGTGTTCTCGGACGGGAAGTGGATCGACTACACGCCGGGCCAAGCACTGGCCCGGCTCATCGCCACCCGCCCCGAGGCGTTCCTGGACGGTCGGGTCTTCCGGGCCACCTACGAGGCACTGAGCGACCTGGACGCCAAGCGACTGTCAGCCGAGCGCATCGCCGACCTGGTCCGCGACGTCGCCAGCCTGGCCGACCAACCCCTGCGCAGGAACCCCGATGAACTGCAGCGCGGGCGCCTGTCCTGTCGCCTGCTCGAGCAGGAACTGATGTCGGACGAGGAGAGCTGATGAGCTCTCCGGGATACCTAACCGCCACCGCACTTCGCGCCGGCGGACCGCACCGCTTCACCCGCCAGGTCGAGCGGCTCCTGGGCCAGCTCGGCTTCCGCAACGTCACCAACGTCGACGGCAGTGGTGATCACGGCGGGGACATTCTCGGCGAGCTACATGGCAAACTCTGGGTCTTCCAAGCCAAGTGGAAGAAGACCGGCGCGATCGACGTCGACGGCGTCAACGAGGTCACGACGGCCCAAGATCACTACCACGCCGACAAAGCGGTCGTCGTCACCAACACCCACCCCTCCGCCGCCGCCCAGTCCCGCGCCCAAGATCTGCTGCGCCTGGGCCGCCACATCGACTTCTGGCGCGGTAGCGACCTACCTGACCTGCTCGC
>JAGNQK010000214.1 GCA_017989115.1 Dermatophilaceae bacterium
GCAGCCGACGGTGCGCTGACGGCATCCGGCCCGCTCCCGAGGCCACACACTGGTGGGGTGACGTCGACCCGCCTGCCCGTGCAGTTCTTCACCCGTGACGTGCTCACCGTGGCCCGCGACCTCCTGGGATGCCGGGTCACCCGTGGGGGTGTCACCGTGCGCCTCACCGAGGTCGAGGCGTACGCCGGAGGCGCGGACCCGGGCTCGCACGCCTTCCGCGGTCGATCGCCGCGGACCGAGGTCATGTTCGGACCGGCCGGTCGGCTGTACGTCTACTTCACCTACGGCATGCACCACTGCGCCAACATCGTGACCGGCCAGCCGGGTACCGCCTCCGCGGTGCTGATGCGGGCCGGCGAGGTGGTCGCGGGGCACGCGCTGGCCGCTGAGCGGCGGCCGGGGGTGCGGGAGCGTGACCAGGCCCGCGGCCCGGCGAACCTGGCGATGACCCTGGGCCTGACCCGTGCGCACGACGGGCTGTCCCTCGTGGGTGCGCGAGCCGGGGGCCGGGTCGAGCCGCCGGAGACACCGGTCGATGCCGCGACGGTGCGCACCGGCCCACGGGTCGGGGTCAGCGGGGCGGGTGGCGACGGCACGGCGTACCCGTGGCGGTTCTGGCTCGACGGCGAGCCCACCGTGAGTGCCTACCGCGTGGCCAGGACCCGGAACGGCAGGGCCGGTTGATGCGTCCGACACGTATGCGCATGGTCATTGCCGCCGTCCTCGCCGCCGCTGCCCTGCCGCTGGCCGCCTGCGGCAGTTCCCCGAGTGAGCCCTCCCCGGGTGCTGCCAGCAGCCAGGCCGTGCCGATGGTCACCGCGGTGCCCGCAGCCACGGCGCCGGTGACGGGCCTGGGCACGGTCATCGAGAAGCCGGGCAGCCCGCCGGAGCTGTGCCTCGGGCCGGTCGCCGAGTCCTGGCCGCCGCAGTGCCAGGGCATACCGCTCGTCGGCTGGGACTGGGCGAGCAACCCACCCGACTCCGAGACGGAGGCCGGGGCGCCGGTCACCAGGTGGGGCACCTACGCCATCACCGGCACGTTCGACAGGACGACGCTGACGGTCACCAGTGCCGTGTCGTTGGCCCTCTACGACGCGATGGCGCAGCCGAGCCCGACCCCCGTGCCACCGCCCGACCTCAGCGACGCGCAGTGGGATGCCGTGGAGAGGGCGCTTCGCGCCACGCCCGGGCTGCTCACGTCGGGACGCTCGGACGACCGCGGCCCGGTGCTCGTCTCCGTGGTCCACGACGACGGGTCGATCCAAGCCTGGGCCGACGACTCCTTCGGCTCCGGCGCAGTCGTGGTCACCTCCGCCCTGCGCTGAACTCCTCGCTGTAGGAGGCGATCTCGGCGCGCAGGGCTGCGGCCACGTCAGCCGGGGCGAAGGACGCGTCGAGCGCGGCCCGGGCGAGGTCCGCGACACCGTTCTCGTCGAGGTCGAGCAGGTGGGCAGCGATCTCGTACTCGCGGTTCAGCGTGGTGCCGAACATCGGCGGGTCGTCGCTGTTGACGGTGACGACGACGCCTGCATCGCGCATCGCTCGGATGGGGTGCACGTCGAGGTTCTCGACGACGCGGGTCGCGATGTTGCTCGTCGGGCACACCTCGAGCGGGATCCGGTGCTCGGCGAGGTGCTCGAGCAGGCGGGGATCCTGCACTGACGTCGTCCCGTGGCCGATCCGTTCCGCCCCGAGGTGGGTGAGGGCGTCCCACACCGACTGGGGACCGGTGGACTCACCGGAGTGCGGCACGCTGTGCAGCCCGGCGGACCGCGCGGCGGCGAAGTGCGGCGCGAACTGCGGTCGTGGCACGCCGATCTCGGGCCCGCCGAGGCCGAAGCCGACGAGCGCCTCCGGCCGGTGGTCCAGGGCGTAGGTCAACGTGGCGTCGGCCGACTCGAGGCCGGACTCACCCGGGATGTCGTAGATCCAGCGCAGGACGACGCCGTGGTCACGTTCGGCGGCAATGCGTGCGTCCTCGATGGCCTCGGTGTACGCCTCGATCGGGATGCCGCGGACCACCGACGTGTACGGCGTCATCGTCAGCTCGGCGTAGCGCACCTGCTGGGCCGCGAGATCGCGGGCCACCTCGTAGGTGAGCATGCGCACGTCCTCGTCGGTGCGCAGCAGCCCCACGGTCGCGAGGTACACGTCGATGAAGTGCGCGAAGTCGGTGAAGGTGAAGAAGCGCTCCAGCTCGTCCGGGTCCTGAGGCACGGGGCTGTCCGGGTGGCGAGCGGCGAGGTCGGCGACGATGCGCGGTGAGGCCGACCCCACGTGGTGCACGTGCAGCTCGGCCTTGGGCAGGCCGACGATGAACGTCGTCAGGGGATCCGTCGAGGGCGCCTTGTCGATCACGGCCGACAGTGTGCCGGATGCCGTCCGCCACCGGCATCCGCATCGCGCGCGGACGTGCGCCAGTGGGATGGCCGGGGCCGTGGCAGGCTGTGGCGGGCGCCCGGCATCCGGTCGAGGCGCGGACGTGGAGAAGGGAAGCACCGTGAGCGACATCCTCGACGAGCTGCAGTGGCGAGGGCTGGTGGCGCAGTCCACCGACGAGTCCGCGCTGCGCACGGCACTCGCCGACGGGCCGATCACGGCGTATTGCGGCTTCGACCCCACCGCGCCATCGCTGCACTTCGGCAACCTCGTCCAGCTGATCGTGCTGCGGCACCTGCAGCGAGCCGGTCACCGGGTGATCTGCCTCGTGGGCGGGTCCACCGGACTCATCGGTGACCCGCGGCCCAGCGCAGAGCGAGTGCTGAAGACCAAGGAGCAGACCGCGCAGTGGGTGGCCAACATCCGCCGACAGGTGGAGCCGTTCCTCGCCTCTGACGGTGAGAACCCGGCCGTGTTCGTCAACAACCTCGACTGGACCGCGCCGCTGTCGGCGCTGGACTTCCTGCGCGACGTGGGCAAGCACTTCCGGGTCAACCAGATGGTCAAGAAGGAGGCCATCGCCGCTCGACTGAACAGCGACGAGGGCATCTCCTACACCGAGTTCAGCTACCAGCTGCTGCAGGGGCTGGACTACCTCCAGCTCTACCGTGACTTCGGCTGCACCCTGCAGACCGGGGGCAACGACCAGTGGGGCAACCTCACCGCCGGCTCGGATCTCATCCACCGCGTGGAGGGCGCCTCCGTGCACCTGCTCACGACCCCGCTGCTCACTGACAGCTCCGGGGAGAAGTTCGGCAAGAGCGCCGGCAACGCCATCTGGCTCTCGCCGGAGATGACCAGCCCCTACGCCTTCTACCAGTACTGGGTCAACGTCGAGGATGCCTCCGTCGTCACCCTGCTGAAGGTCTTCACGGACCGTTCGCGCGAGGAGATCGCGGAGCTCGAGCGCCAGGTGGAGCACGAGCCGTTCCGCCGCGCCGCCCAGAAGGTCCTGGCCGCTGACGTCACGACGCTCGTCCACGGTGCGGCGGCCACGGCATCGGTGCAGGCCGCCTCGGAGGCGCTGTTCGGCAAGGGTGACGTGACAGCTCTCGACGCGGCCACCCTGCGCGACGCCACGGCAGAGCTGCCCGGGGGAGCGGTGACGGTCGGGATGTCGGTCGTCGATGCCCTGGTCTCCGTGGGACTCGTGGACTCGCGCAACGCTGCCCGCCGCGCCATCGGCGAAGGGGGCGCCTCGGTGAACGGGGTGAAGGTCACCGACGTCGAGCGCACCATCGCGTCGGATGACGTGCTCCACGACAGCGTCGTCCTGCTCCGCCGTGGTCGAAAGTCCCTTGCGGCGGGGCGTCTCGGCTGACCCGCGGGCAACGCTCGCGGCAGCGGCGACACGCCCGGGTGACAGCCGATTTGGTGGGCTCCGTGGAGTCGGTCTACAGTTCTCGACGTCAGCCCGTGAGGGAGCAACGGACGCCAAGCGGTGGGATGCACATCCCGCACCAAGCAGGCCGGTCCCGCG
>JAGNQK010000215.1:0-1316 GCA_017989115.1 Dermatophilaceae bacterium
CCCGTCGCTGGAGCAACCCGTCGTGGATGGGGACGGCGTGCGGCGCGCCGAACCGGCGCAGGAAGGCCGTCATGTCACGGCTGCGCTGCCACGGTGACTGGAGCGGGAAGGCGAGCACGTCGACCTGACCCGGAACGGCATCCAGCGCGTCGCCCGGATGGAAGAACGACGGCTCGCCCTCGGCGTCGAGACGCACGCCGACGTTGGTGATGCGCGGCAGGTCGTCGTGGATCAGCGCGTGCTGCTCACCGAACGGGGTGATCGTGACGCCACCGATCCGGGTCGTGGTGCCACCGTGCTCGCGCGCCTCGACGCCGAGGTCGGCGAACGCCGCCACGCTCTCGGGGTCGCAGAGCACCGCCGCGTTCGGGTTGTCGGCGAGGATGCCGGGTAGCCGCTGCGGGTCGAGGTGATCGGGGTGGCGATGGGTCACGATCACGGCGTCGAGGTCGTGTGCCTCGCTGAAGTCGTCGACGAAGGCACCCGGGTCGATGAGGAGGCGCACGTCCGCCATCTCGACGAGCAGGCAGGCGTGTCCGAGGTGGGTGATCCGCATGTCCCCACGGTAGGGGGTGCCGGGCGGCCGGGGCAGCCTCAGCCGGCCGCCGACTCGCGGGCGACCTCGTCGACGAGGTCCGCGGCGGCACGCAGATCGGGGGGCAGCACCACCGTCATGGGCGGCGGTTCCGGCAGGCGCACCGCCCCCTGGCCGGCGAGGAAGACGGGGGCGCGGCGACCGAGCCGGGTGAGCGACGGCATCCGGGACTCGAAGACCGAGCGGCGCACCCCGGCGAGCACGCACGCGTCGGCGTCGAGAATGCGGACCGCGTCGGCGACGGCGGTCATCGGGGTGTTGGCGCCGAGGCTGACCACCCGCCAGGACCGGGCGTGCAGCATCGCCCCGAACAGCTCCAGGGGCAGGTCGTGCAGCTCGCCCGGCGGGCACGCCAGGACCACGGTGCGCGACACCTGCCCCGGCAGTGGCCCCCGCATTTCGCCGAGCACCCCCCGGAACGAGCTGGAGACGAAGTGCTCGTGCAGGACCCCCATCTCGCCGCGCTCCCAGCCCTCGCCGACCTCGCGCAGCACCGGCATCACGACCTCGGCAACGGCGACGTCGACCCCGTGCGCGAGCAGGCACTCCAGGAGTGCGTCCCGCACGCCGACCCCGTCGAGCTCGCGCACCGCAGCCATGACCGAGCGGCGTGCCACGCCGGGGTCGAGCGGGTGCTGCCGGGCCATCTGCGTCCTCTCCGGGCCGAGATCGGCCCGGAAAACGGTACGGCACGCGAGGGCCTGCGCGGGAGATCATGACG
>JAGNQK010000215.1:1416-3911 GCA_017989115.1 Dermatophilaceae bacterium
CTACCCGTGTACTCGGGCGGGCCGCCCTCGAACGCACACTGTCTGAGCTTGCTCCGGATGGGGTTTACCGAGCCGACCTGGTCACCCAGGTCGCTGGTGGTCTCTTACACCACCGTTTCACCCTTACCCCGATCGCTTGCGCGGCCGGGGCGGTCTGTTCTCTGTGGCACTGTCCCGCGGGTCGCCCCGGGTGGCTGTTGGCCACCATCCTGCCCTTCGGAGCCCGGACCTTCCTCGGCGGTGGTTGCCCACCGACGCGACCGTCCGCCCGACTCGTCCGCCGTCAGTGTAGTGCCCGGTCGTGGGTCAAGAACCGGATCCGCCCTGGCCGGCGATCACGAACTCGAGCGCCCCTGCCGCGACGTCGGCGCGCACGAGGCGAACCGAGACGTGCTCCCCCAGCTCGACACCGCTGCCTCGACTGCGAGTCAGCACCGGCAGGTCGACCAGCTGGACGACGACACCCTTCTCGGTCCGGTCCACGATCACGGCGTCGAACAGCTCGCCCTCGCGTCCGACGAGCACCGCGGCCTCGGTGGCGTCCGCGCAGGCCCGATCGGCCGAGCGTGCGCGCTGGTCCGAGGTGCGCATGTGCGCGGCGAGGTCCGGCAGCGCCGCGCGCACGGCATCCGGAACCTCGTCGCCACGGCACACGGCCTCGCAGACCATGAGCCCGAAGCGGTCGACGAGCCGGCGCAGCGGTGCGGTCACGTGGGCGTAGGGAGCCGCGACCGCGGCGTGCTCGCGCTGCGCAGGGAGATCACCTGCGAAGGCGGTGTACCCGGCGCCGCGGAACAGCCCACTTGCCTCGTGGATGAGCGCCAGGTGGTGGGGGTCGGTGCGGTCCAGGGAGCGGATGAACTCGCCGTAGGGCATCGACTGGGGCCAGCTCGCCCCGAGCGCCCGCGCGACCCGGCGGTACTGGGCCACCGCACCGGCGGCCGGCGCCGGCATCGTCCGCAGCACGCCGACACCGGCCTCGAGCATCATCGAGGCCGCGGCCATCCCGGTGAGCAGCGAGATCTGCGCGTTCCACTCCTCGGCCGGCACGGGTGGCCGGAACTCGATGGTGAAGCCGCCGTCCGGACGCTCGACGATCTGTTGTTCCGGCATCGGCAGGCTCGCGCCCCCGCGGACCCGCTCACGCTCGATCCGGAGTTCACCGATCTCGCGCAAGAGCACGAAGCGCTCGTCGTCGCTGCCGGCATCGATGGCCGCCTGCACCTCGTCGTACGCCAGGCGCTGCACGCTGCGCACCATGGCCCGGTACACCTCGGACGACCCGAGCACGCCCTCGGCGTCGAGGCGCAGCTCCCAGACGAAGGCGGGCCGCACGGCATCCGGCAGCAGGCTCCCGGCCCCTTCGGAGAGCACCTCGGGGTGCAGCGGCACCCGCAGGTCCGGGCAGTAGACGGTCTGTCCGCGCTCACGGGTCACCGCGTCCAGGGCCCCACCGAGCCGCACGAAGGCAGGAACGTCGGCGATGGCGTAGCGCACCCGGTACCCGTTGCCGCCCCGCTCGAGGTGCATCGCCTGGTCGAGGTCCATCGACCCCGGCGGGTCCAGCGTGATGAACGGCAGGTGGGTCTCGTCGCGCTCGGGCAGCGGCGGGGGCTGCGCCGCCACCCGTTCGGCCTCGGCCAGCGCCTCGGCCGGGTAGTCGAGGGTGAGGCCGAGGTCTGCGCGCACCGCCGCGAACCGGTCGCGCAGGTCTGCCAGCACACCGTCAGGGATGTCGGCGCCGGTGGGGGTCAGGCGAACGCGGGGGTGGGGCATGGCGCCAACCTAACCTTTCGTAGGCTTCGCTCCGTGCTGATCCTGCTCCCGCCGTCGGAGTCCAAGACGAACCGGCGCCACGGCAAACCGGTTGACCCGGCGTCGTGGTCCTTCCCCGAGCTGAACCCGGTCCGGGCGCAGGTGGCGAAGGCACTGGCGGCCGTGAGCGCGTCCCCGGGCGCCCCGGCCCTGCTCGACGTCTCCCCGGGGTTGCTCGACGACATCGCGCGCAACCTCGTGCTCGACTCCGCCCCGAGCACTCCCGCCGCCGAGGTCTACACCGGCGTCCTCTACGACGCTCTCGGCCTCGCCTCGCTCGACACCGCGGCCCGACGCCGGGCCAACCGGTGGATCGTCGTGGTGTCAGCGCTGTACGGGGCGGTCCGTCCCACCGACCGCATCGCGGCCTACCGCCTGGCGATGGGCACGACGCTGCCCGACGTCGGCGCGCTGGCCGCCGCCTGGCGCCCGGCGCTGGACCAGGTGCTGCCGCCCCTCGTCGGGCGCGGGGTCATCGTCGACTGCCGGTCTGCGCCGTATGCCGCCGCGTGGCGGCCGGGCGGCGACCTCACCCACCGCTGGGTGCAGATCCGGGTGCCCGGTGCCAGCCACATGGCCAAGCACACCCGCGGGCTGGTCGCCCGCCACCTGTGCGAGGTCGGCAGCGATGTGCGATCCGTGCCCGCCCTGGCCGACGTCGTCGGTGAGGCCTTCACGGT
>JAGNQK010000216.1 GCA_017989115.1 Dermatophilaceae bacterium
AGGCGCTCGCCGTCGTGGGTCGTCGCGACGAAGACGAGGCTGTTCGCGATCTCGGCAGGCGAGATGCCCAGGGCGTCGGCGGCGGCCTGCGCGGTGCGCACGGCATCGGGGAGGTGGCGCACCTGCGGACTGAGACCGTGCTCGGCCAGGGCCTGCATCACCGAGCGCACACCGGCGTGCTCGGAGAGGTCTCGCGGGGGGTTCTGCTCGCTCGGCGGCTGGGTCATGGCGGCAGCGTAGCGACCCGGTGACGCGGGCTCGATGCGGGCTTGACGACCTGTCGGTGGGTCGCGTTATGGTGGAGACATCGAACATCTGTTCGATCATTGACCGGCATCGCCGAGGCCCGGCGGTCGCTGGTGAACCACGAGCGAGCGCGGGAAAGGGGAGGTCATGGTCCGCCGTCACGACGAGCACATCAGCGTCCGAAGCAGCAGCGATCTGGGTGTTGGCGGCGACCCCCTCGGCGAACCTCGTGTCGAACCCCGGGTCGGCGCTGACGGTCCCCGCGACTTCGTCTGGCGCGGTCGGCGCTACACCGTGTGCGCCGTGCTGGCCTCGTGGCAGGAGCGTCGGGCCTGGTGGCGCGAGGTCGGTGACCTCACCGGTGGGGCCGCGTTGCCGAGCCCGCAGCGCCGGGTCTGGCGGGTCGAGGCGCGCCCGCCGTCCGGCACCGCCGGGGTCTTCGACCTCGGGCTCGACGACGACCGCTGGCTGCTCCTGCGCGCCCACGACTGAGTCCCACCGGCCATGGACACCGCACCGATCGACACCGCACCGATCGACACCGCACCGATCGACACCGCACCGAGCACGCAGCATCCGATGAACCATCTCGAGGAGCCCCCGATGAGCCACGCCGCGACCACCCTGGACCTCCTCGACCGGTCCCGAGAGTCCCTGACCAGCGGGTACGCCGCCTCGGCGGCATCGGCGCGCTACCTCGCCGCCTCGCTCGCGGCCCTGCGCGCCGGGGCGGCGATCGTCGCAGCCCGGGCGGCGACCCACCCCGGTGCCGGTTTGGCCGCTCGCGGCAACGGACCCCACGACGTGTGGGCGCTCACCGCCCGGGTCGCCCCGGAGCTCACCGAGTGGGCCCAGCGCTTCGCGGCGTCCACGGGGCAGCGGGTCGGGGTCGAGACCGGGCTCGTGCGGGTCAGCGCCCGCGAGGCCGACGACCTGCTGCGGGACGCCGAGACCTTCGTCGACCTCGCGGCCCGTCGCCTCGGGGTGCCCGGGGTGCAGCGCCCGCAGCGGCTCGTGCCCGTGCGCTCGGCCTGAGTGCGTCGTGGACGGGTTCGCCCACCTCCACGTCGCCTCGGGGTTCTCGATGCGCTACGGCGCCTCGATGCCCGAGGAGCTCGTCGAGCGCGCCGTCGCCCACGGCCAGGGTGCGCTGGCCCTCACCGACCGTGACGGGCTCTACGGCGCGGTGCAGTTCGCCACGGCGTGCGGGCGGGCCGGCATCGACCCGGTCCTCGGGGTCGACCTCGCCGTCGACGTGGGCACCGGTGGTTCGGTTGGAGGCTCCAGTTCGGGCGGCGGCGTCACGGCTGGCCGTTCCACCTGGGACGGCAGTGCGAGACCGGATGCCGTGAGTCACCCCCAGCGCCCGCGCACCCCCGTGCGGGGTGGGGCCATCGTCGACCCCCGCCGCCCACGGGTGAGCGTGCTCGCCCGCGGCCAGGTCGCCGGGGTGGCGCCCGGTGCGGGGTGGGCTGCCCTGTGCCGGCTCGTCACGCAGACCCACCTGCGCGGCGAGCGGGGGGTCCCGGTGACCACTCGTGATCTGCTGGCCACCTGGGCTCACGACGTCGGGGAGGCAGGTGGGCCGAGTCGGCTGCTCGTGCTGCTCGGCCCCGACTCCGACGTCGGGCGGGCAGCCCTCGCGGGTCGCCGAGACCGCGCCCGGCACCTGCTCGCGGCCTGGCAGACGGTGCTGCCCCGTGACGGTCTCGCCGTCGAGGTGGTGCTGCACGGTGGTCCGGAAGGAACCTCCGGATGCCGGTCGCACGCTGCCAGGTTGCTCTCCCTCGCCGACGCGGCCGGCATCCCCGCCGTCCTCACCGCCGCGGTGCGCCACGTCGACCCCGACCAGGTGCGCACCGTCGACCTGCTCGACGCCGCCCGCCGCCTCGTCGTCCTCGACTCGCGCCACCTCGACCGGGTCACCGACTCCGGGCACCTCGCGAGCACCGCGCAGATGCGCGCCAACGCCCTCGAGGTCACCGGGGGAGACCGCTCCCGTGCCGATCGCCTCGTCGCGATGACCGCCCTCGTCGCGGCCGAGTGCACCCAGCAGGCCCGGCCCGACCTCGGCATCGGGGCGGTGCACCTGCCCGAGGCGCAGGTGCTCGGTCTCAGCGCCGCCGACGACCCCATGGCGGTGCTCGCGCAGCGCTGTCGCGACGGGGTCGCCCGCCGCTACCCGGGGGCCGGGGAGGCCGAGCGACAGGTGGTGCTCGACCGGCTCGACGAGGAACTGGCCGTCATCGAGACCCTGGGCTACCCCACGTACTTCCTCACCGTCGCCGAGGTCACCGACCTCATCCGGGCCCGCGGGGTGCGGGTGGCCGCCCGCGGCTCGGGCGCCGGCAGCCTGGTCAACCACCTCCTGGGCATCAGCGGGGTCGACCCGATCCGCCACCGGCTGCTCATGGAGCGGTTCTGCTCCCCGCTGCGCGCCGAACTGCCCGACATCGACGTCGACGTCGAGTCGGCCCGGCGCACCGAGATCTACGAGGCCGTGCTCACCCGGTTCGGCGGTGAGCGGGTGACGTGTGTGTCGATGATGGACACCTACAAGGTGCGCCACGCCGTGCGCGACGTCGGCGCCGCGCTCGGGCTGCCCCCCACCGAGGTCGACGAGATCGCCAAGGCGTTCCCGCACATCCGCGCCAAGGACGCCCGCCACGCCATCGCCGACCTGCCCGAACTGCGCAGCCGCGGCCTCGACAGCCCTCGCATGGCGGCCTTCTTCGACCTCGTCGAGGCCCTCGACGGTCTCCCGCGCCACATCGCGCTGCACCCCTGCGGCATCGTGCTGTCCAACTCGGGCCTGCTCGACCGCACCCCGGTCGAGGCGAGCTGGCTGGGGTTCCCGATGAGCCAGTTCGACAAGGACGACGTCGAGACCCTGGGCTTCCTCAAGCTCGACGTGCTCGGCATCCGCATGCAGTCGGCGATGGCCCACGCGGTCGCCGAGGTCGAGCGGGTGAGCGGGGAGCACATCGACCTCGACGACGAGGAGCAGGTGCCCCACGAGGACCCAGCCACCTACGAGCTGATCCGCACCACCCGCACCCTGGGGATGTTCCAGATCGAGAGCCCGGGGCAGCGCGAGCTCATCGGCAAGCTCGGGCCGCGCCGGTTCGACGACCTCATCGTCGACATCTCGCTGTTCCGGCCGGGCCCGGTCAAGTCCGACATGATCACCCCGTTCCTCAACAGCCGCCACGGGTGGAGCACGCGCCGGTTCATCCACCCCAGCCTGATCCCGGCGCTGGAGGAGACCGAGGGCGTCGTCGTCTTCCACGAGCAGGTGCTGGTCATCGTCGCCGAGACGACCGGGGTGAGCCTGGCCCAGGCCGACGAGGTGCGCCGCAGCATGGGCACCCCGCAGGGCCAGGTCGACGTCGAGGCGTGGTGGCGCCCCGCGGCCGCCGCCCGGGGCTACACCGCTGAGGACCGCGACCGCATCTGGGAGGTGCTGAAGTCGTTCGCGAGCTTCGGGTTCTGCAAGGCCCACGCCGCGGCCTTCGCCCTGCCGACCTTCCACTCGGCGTGGCTGAAGACCCACCACCCGGCGGCCTTCCTCGCCGGCATCCTCACCCACGACCCCGGCATGTACCCCAAGCGGCTGCTGCTCGACGACGCCCGATCCTTCGGCATCCCGATCCTC
>JAGNQK010000217.1 GCA_017989115.1 Dermatophilaceae bacterium
GCGGGGGTCCGCAGATCGTGATGACGTCGACGACGCCGTTGACCTCGCGCCAGAACAGGTCCTGGGGCCAGGTCTCGCACGGCTGGAAGCTGTAGGCCGGGGGGGTGCAGGTCTGGCCGCCGACGTTGGTGGCAGGCAGGCAACGGTTCTCCTGCGCGGAGTCGGCACAGGTGTCGTCCTTCGGGCCCTCGGGCGACACGGAGAACCAGTCGCAGACGAGGTCACCGTGGGTGGTGACCTCGCGGCACGGGACGCTCGAGCCGACGGTGCCACAGAACTCGTCCAGGCGATCCGGGCAATCCGGGGCGATCGAGGGGCACAGGCAGGTCAGCGGGCCGTCGCAGCCGCACTCCATCCACTCGCCGGGCAGGTCGTCGGGCGTGTAGCTGAACTCGACGACCTGCGTGTCACCGTCGAACTCGCGGTACCAGGCCGAGGCGGCGCCGGTCGGTTCCCTTGCCAGGCAGAACTCGACGACGTTGCCCAGGCAGCCGAGGTTGCCGTGGGTGTACTGCACCACGCCCTTCCACGTGCACATCTCCTTGGTCTTACACTCGGCCTCGCTGGTGACCGCGGTGCAGGAGTCCTTGGGGGGCTCGCCGGTGCTCGAGCCGGTGGTGGTCGGCGTCGCGGTGGTGCCGGTGCCGGTGCTGGTGCTTGTGCCGGCCTCGCTGGTCGAAGCGGCGGAGACGGAGGTGGTCTCGCCGGCGTCAGAGTCCTTGCAAGCGGGCAGCAGGAGGGCCACGCAGAGGGTGAATGAGTGCCGGCCGAGTAGGTTCATCGAGCGATGATACGCGAAAGCCTCCCGGGGCACCGGGAGGTTCGTGCCGCGCGGTGACGCCCGCGATGGAGCGCTTCAGCCGTCCTGGATCTGACCGCTGCTGGTGACGTGGAAGACGCGCTCACGACCGCCGCCGCTGAGGGTGACGGCGATGGTGTCGTCGTCGATGCGGGCGAAGCCGAGGCCGATGGTCTTGCCCCTCGGGGTGTCGAGGGTGTAGCTGCCGGCTTGCGGGACCGGGTCGATCCAGCGGATCTCGACCTCGTCGACGCGGAGGTCCCAGAGGCCCTTGTCGTTGTCCCACTGGTGGCCGCCGTCGATGATGATGCCGCCTGCGAGGCCGGCGGCGGGGTCGAGCAGGGTCATCACGCGGTCGGAGGTGCTGTGGACGCTCTGTCCGTCGCGCACGACCATCAGGTCGGTGACGACGTGGCGCGACTTCTCGTCCCAGGTGACGGTCTTCTTGCCGTTCAGGGTGACGACGCCGTTGGTGAGGTCCTGATAGTCGTGGTCGACGACCGCCTTGTGGCCGATCGCGTCGTAGGTGATCTCGAGGGTGATGACGCCGGCGACGGTGTGGCCGTTGTAGACGCAGCTGTCGTCGAGGCCGCCGAAGTCCATGGTCAGGGTGTTGTCCACGACGACGATCGTCGAGCAGGGGATCTGGCTCTCGAGGGCGTCGCGCAGGTTGTTGGCGATCGTCTCTGCGGCCTCGCCGAGGGTGAAGTCGGTGGTGATCTCGATGATCTCGTTCTCGACCGCCTGGCCTTGACCCGCCAGCACGATCTCGGTGAGGGCCTCGCGCATCTCCGCGTCGCTCACGCTCTCGAAGCAGCCGGCGGGGACGGTCAGGGCGATGGCGAGGGCACACAGCGGACGAATATGCTTGGACATGACGGTGGCTCCGGGGGACTACCCAAGCAAAACCCAGGACAGGCCGGACGTCCAGAGATCTCCAGGGCGCGGCGGCCTGGCGGCGCGGGCTGTGGCGTCACGCGACGGTCGGTCTGTGGGATCTCGCAGCGCCGTCGGGGCCGGGCAGGCTGCCGAGCACGCACAGGGCTCCAGGGGCGAGCTCGAGCCACCAGGGGCCGCGGAGGGCGAGGGTCAGGGCGCCGGGCTCCAGGGGCAGCCGCTCCTCGCGGGAGCAGGCGTCCACGCGGCCGAGCGCGGGCACGAGGAGGGTCGGCGTCGCGGGACGATCGCGGCGGTGGGCGCCGGCGGTGAGGATCTCGAGGCGGAGGTGGCGGCCGCTGAGGATCCGAGGCGGCTCGCCGGGTCGCCAGAGCTGGGGTTGCGCGTCGAGGTCGACGGTCGCGAGCGCCTGCTCGGGCTGGATCGGGCGCTCGCTGCCGTGATCGTGGAAGCGGTAAGTGCAGTCGCGGGGCTGCTGGATCTCCGCGAGGAGGATGCCGCCGCCGATCGCGTGCACGGTGCGCGCGGGGACGAGGATGACGCTGCCGGGCACGACGGGGATCGCCTGCAGAAGATCCAGCAGCGGCGCCCCCGCAGTGACGGCACGGTAAAATTCCGCCGGCTCGCATCCGGCGGCGAGGCCGACCCAGACGCAGGCGCCGGGGTCGGCGGCGAGCACGATCCAGGCCTCCTCCTTGCCGGGTCCAGCGGCGTCGTCGCCGGGGTGCACCTGGACGCTCAGTGGCAGCGCCGTGTCGATCAACTTGGCCAGGAACGGCAGCGGCGAGCCGAGCAGCTCGCCGAGCGGGAGGCCCCCGGCGCGGCTCTCCTGGCCTGGCAGCGTCGAGAACTCCCATGACTCGCCGATCGCCAGGCCGTGCGCGTCGTGGCGGGCTGCGCCGCCGCGCAGGGTCGCCAGGCGGGTGCCACCCCAGCGGGTGGGCTTGAGCGTGGCAGGGCCAGACTCGGCCAGCAGGAAGGGCGAGGTCACGCGTGAGATCTTAGCGCGGCGCGACCTCGCCCCCAAGGCCGCACACGCGGCCGGCTCGCGGGTTATGCTGGAGCCTCATCCCGGAGCGCCCATGAGCCACGAACGAGATCTCCCCGAGGCCAGTCCGCATGCGATTTCACCCGAGGACCTGTCCCCAGAGGCAGCCTCCAGGCGCAAGCTGCTGAAGCTCGGCGTCGGCGCGCTCGGCTGCGGACTGGCGGCGGTGCCCGTGGTGCCGGCGCTCGGTTATCTGGTCCACCCGCTGCGCTCGGGGCCGGGCGCGGAGGGGGCGATGCTGCCGGTCGGCAAGCGCGAGGCCTTCGGGGCGACGCCGGTGCGGGTCGACCTCTACGCGGACCGGCGCGACGCGTGGAGCCGCGAGTCGAACGTGAAGCTGGGCTCGTGCTGGGTGCTCGAGCGCGACGGCGCGCTGCAGGCCCTGTCGACCTCGTGCCCGCACCTTGGCTGCGCGGTGGACTTCGACGCGGCGGAGGGCAAGTTCAAGTGTCCGTGTCACCGCTCGGCCTTCGACCTCGGGGGCAAGGTGGAGGAGGGGCCCTCGCCGCGGCCGATGGACACGCTGGAGCTCGAGGAGAACAACGGCCTGGTGGCGATCCGCTTCCAGAGGTTTCGCCAGGGCGTGCCGGCGAAGGAGCCGGTCTGATGCGGCCGGGCCAATGGTTCGAGGCGCGCACGGGCCTGGGCGCGGCGATCGCCAAGGCGCTGGATGAGCCGGTGCCGGGCGGCGCGCGCTGGCAGTACGTGTTCGGCTCGGTGCTGACCTTCCTGTTCATGCAGCAGGTGGTGCTGGGCATCCTGCTGGCGTTCTATTACAGCCCCTCGGCCTCCGATGCGTGGGCCAGCACGGCGTACCTGAACGACCAGGTCAGCGCGGGCTGGTTCCTGCGCGGGCTGCATCATCACGGCTCGTCGGCGATGGTGGTGGTCGTGGTGCTGCACCTGCTGCAGGTGGTGTGGGCCGGGGCCTATCGCGCGCCGCGTGAGGTCAACTGGTGGACGGGTCTGGCGATGGGCGGGCTGGTGCTGGCCTTCGCGCTCACCGGCTACCTGCTGCCGTGGGACCAGAAGGGCTACTGGGCGACGCAGGTGGCGCAGGGGATCATGGGCTCGGTGCCCGGCGGGGAGCCGCTGCAGCAGGTCGTCCAGGGCGGGCCGGAGTACGGCAACCTGACCATCACCCGCTTCTTCGCGC
>JAGNQK010000218.1 GCA_017989115.1 Dermatophilaceae bacterium
GGTGACGACGCACCCGCCCGCCTGCTCGACGTTCGCGAGCAGGCGGGCGACGACGCGGGCGGGGGTCAGAGCCACGGCTCCGAGACCGCCATGTTGCGGAAGGACCGATAGCCCTGGACGACGTCGAGGAACGGCTCGTCGTCCGCCGGGTCGTTAGCCGCCGAAACACCGCCGACGCCGACGGCGACCTTCTTCCACGGGGCGTCGAGAAACACCTCGTCAGCGCGCTGCTCGTACGCCTTGTCGGCCGGGCCCGGGCGGCGGATCGTGATCTCGACGTCCTTCGCCGGGTTCGTGTTGCCACCACGGCGGGACTGGGCGAGGACGTAGTTGTCCTTGTCCTCCTGCGAGCGGAGCACGATCCGGCCGTCGACGACGGTGAAGCCGGCCTTCTCGGCCGCCGCCGGGTTCTCGGTCTCGGCGGACCAGCCGACGAGCCGGATCCGGTAGACGTCGCCCGAGGCCGATTCGCCGGCCTTGAACCCGTTCGCCGCGGGGAGGGCCTTGCGGGCGTCGATGACCTGACCCCAGCGGTAGCCGGAGACGGCGAACCGGACGACGTCGAGCGGTTCGATCGGGCTGTGGTCGTCGTCCTTGCCGGTGACGGCGGTGGTGCCGGGCATGGCGACGAGCCAGAGGATCTCCTCCTTGACGGGCTTGCCGTTGCGGAGCTTCACCTCGTCCTTGCCGAACTCGCGCTGTTCGCGCACGCACTCGCGCGGCTTCGATGCGAGTGCGCCCTCGAGCTCGTCGTCGAGGTTGAGGAGCTTGGCGAACGGGGTGCCCCCGCCGCCGGTGTCTGCTGAGATGGCCATGTGGCCCTCCTTGGTGTGATGCCCCTGGGGGCGTGGGTGGGTTCAGGCCGCGCGGGCGGCGAGATCGGGGAAGGTCAGGTGGACGCGCCCGGTGGCGGAGTCGACGTGAGCGACGGCTCCCCCTGCCGCTGCGAGTTCGCACAGCTGGGCGAACCTGACGGCGGTGCGGGCGTCGAGGAGGCCGACGACTTGGCCGGGGTCGAGGTAGCTGTCCCAGGCGGTGACGCCGAGGACGTTGCCGACGATCGCCCGGAGGAAGTCGTCGTCGACGATGTCGGCCTCGGCGAGCATGACGAGCCCGCGGGTGATCTCGAACCGGCGGATCGTGTGTCGGCCGTCGTCGCCAGTGAGGAGGTACGGGACGCGGTTGCGGCCGTTGCGTCCACGGACGGCCTGTTCGGCGAGTTGCTTCAGCCAGCCGGAGCGGACCGTCTTCGGGAGCGCGGCGTAGCGGATGCGCAGCGCGCCGACGGCGTCAGCGTCGGCCGGTTCGCCTTCGTCGGGTGACGCGAGCACCGGGGCGGCGTGATCCAGGGTCGTCCCGGTGCTCGCGTGTGCGTCACCTGGCGCGTCCGCTGCCTGGCTCGCGATGGTGGCCGCCGGGGTCCCAACGCCCCCGGCGGCCGGCTGCTCGACCTCGGGGCCCTCCACGACCCCGTCGGGAACAGCGATCTCGTGGTCGAGCTGGGCGACGCTGAACACGTCGCGCCGGTCCTCCCACGTCTTGGCCGACAGCCAGGTCGCACCCCCGTGCTCGCGACCTGCGGCGAGGTCGACGTACACGAGCTCGCACGACGGGGTGCCGTCGATCGCGCCGAGCACGTCGAGATGCGCGATGAGCGCATGGTCCTGGCTGATCTCCCACGGCCACTCGCCACGGGTCTCGGCCTCGAGGTCGTACGGGACGGACTGGGCGTAGCTGGCGATCTGGACCGCGTACGCCTGCCAGTAGAGGACCGAGCCGTCCTTGGTGCGGGTGCGGCGCCGGCCCGACTTCACGTCGAGCACGAGCACCGTGCCGGCCGGGACGACCACGACCTCGCCGGTGACGAGCGCGAAGCGCAGCGACCGCGTGCAGCGGGCGATCCGGTCGAGGGTGCCGGCGAGCCGCCACGTGTCGTCGACGCACGATGCCTCGACGGCGAGGATCTCAAGGCCGTTGCGTTCGACGCAGTCCTGCCAGGCCTGCACGAGCGAGCGCTGCACGTCGACGTCGAGGCCGAGGATCTCGCCGGCTTCGGCGCGCACGATCCAGTCGCGCTCCTCGTCGTGGTCCTCGGTGAGCGCGTGGCCGTGGGTGCCGCGTTCGGCGGCGAGCCCTGCTTGTGCTGCTTCCTTCGCTCGCAGGACGATGCGGTCGGCGGCGTCCTTGTACTCGTCGGACTCGGGGTCGAGCTGGGCGACGGCGGCGCAGTCGGCGATGAGTGCTAGGTCGATGCCGATACCCATGACGACGCGGCGCTCGGACCACTTCTGCAGGTTGTAGGTGTTCTCGATCTGCTTGCCGGCGCCGGACGGTGACCCGTACGGGAGGCGCTTCGGCTGGCCCTTGCGGTCGCCGCTCTTGACGAGCGCGCCGGTCGGGTCGGTGATGTACGGGGTGCCTTGGGCGTTGCGCATGAAGCCGCCGCGGCCGCGCTGGATGGTGCCCTCGGGGGGTCCTGCGGAGATGGCCATCACGACTCTGCCTTGAAATCGCCGGCGAACTGGACGGCCTGCCACGAGCGGTCGAAGAGGTGGCGTTCGGTGACCTGCAGGCGGTGGGCTTCGTAGCCGTCGGCGGTGCCGACGACGAGCCAGGGGTTGCCGTCCCGGTCGTGAACGACCTTGGTGGAGCCGGTGGTGCGCATCAGGCACCGTCCGGGAGGTCGCAAAGCTCGTGGCGGTAGTCGTGCTCGGCGTCGGCGATCGCCGCCTGATGGCGGAGGTGCTGGACGCGGCGGACCTCGAGCGCGACCTGGGCGGCGATGTCGCGTGCGCCGGTGACCTCGGAGCGTTCAGCGGCGAGGACGAGCAGCGACCAAGCGGCAGGGTGCAGCGAGATCTCGACGGCGTCGTCGTCGCGTTCCCAGTCGAACGGGCGTGGGGCGACGCGCAGGTGGCGTACGTGTGCGGGCATGGTGGCCTCCGGGGGACGAGGGCGGGGTTACGGGAGTGCGACGGCGAGCGCGCAGGTGGCGAGCGCCAGGGCGGCGCAAGCGGCGAGGACGGTGCCCTCGAGGGCGACCGAGCCGTCGTCGAAGTGGCGGACGATGCTGGCGAACTTCGCTTCGTCGTCCGGTTCCGGGCAGGTGGGCCCGTCGGGTGTGGTCCGCGACATCTGCGCGATGGCGATGCCGAAGAAGGCGACGGCGAACACGGCCGCGACGATGAGCCAGCCGGTCACGACTCGCCCCTGACGAGTTCGGCGATGCCGGTGAACAGGACGGCGAACCCGACGACGCTGGCGGCCTGGATGGGCCATGCGACGGCGAGGTCGGCGCAGATCCAGCGGGTGGCGACGACGGCCGTGATCAGGGTGACGAGCCAGCCGTGACCCCAGTTCTGGTTTGGCAAGGGTGAGCAGGCTATGACGGTGCGGCGCGCCTGGCGCTCGCGCCTGCGACTTGCGTGCAAGGAACTGACGGTCATCGGGAGCACTCCTCGAAGTGCAGCGCTCGTTCCGTTGCGACCTCGGAGCAAGCGTCGGCGGTGTTGGCTTCCCAGCAGCGCCAGCACACGACGTGCCCCGGTCGCGTCCGGCGTCCGGCCGCGAAGCCGCTCGCACCGACGGCGAGGTGAGCCATGACCGCCGACCTGTAGTGGTCGCGCGAGACGCCACTGTTCGGGAGCCAGGGGCCGTGCGGGCCGACCTCCCACAACGGCTCGACGCCAACCTCACGAAGTGCAGCGTTCGCCACTTCCAACCAGGGGGCGTGCAAGGAACGTTCACTCGCCAACATGGGGCAAATCGGGCAGTCGCCCCCGACCTCAGAGCGCGTGCAATGAGGACAGGCAGTGTCGTCCCCAGGAGCTATCTCGCGAGGCTGCTCGGTCACGACTCGCCCCTGACGAGTTCGGCGATGCCGGTGAACAGGA
>JAGNQK010000219.1 GCA_017989115.1 Dermatophilaceae bacterium
ATGTCGACCTGCGGCGGGCGGGCCTTGTTGAGTTCGATGGTGTTGACCATCGCGTTGAACCGCTCGTCGTGGGCGCGCAGCGCCTGGAGCACCTCCCACACGACCTTGAACCGCTCGTTGTCGGCGAGGGCCTGCTCGGGGGTCATCCCGGCCGGGATCGCGATGGGCAGGATGATGTATCCGTACTGCTTCCCGGCGGCCAGGCGCATCACCCGGCCCACCGACTGCACGACGTCGACGACGCTCTTGCGTGGGTTGAGGAACATCACCGCGTCCAGGCTCGGGACGTCGACACCCTCGGACAGGCACTTGGCGTTGCTGAGGATGCGGGCCTCGTTCGCATCGTCACGACTGGTCGCCTTGAGCCACTCCATCAGCTCGCCGCGGGCCAGCATGTTCATCGTGCCGTCGACGTGGCGCACGCGCGCCTGCAGGGGCGCCCTGCCCGACGAGGCGCCCTCAAGGGCTTCGGAGTCGGCCGCCTGCAGTGCGTCGAGGTACGTTCCCGAGATCTGCCCGAAGGTCTCGGCAAACCGCTTCGACGCCTTGATGTTCGCCGCGAACGCCACCGCCTTGCACATCGGCTCGGGGTCGGTGGCGAACGAGCCTGAGCCATCCGCCGTCACGGCCATCCGCTTGGCCAGGGCGTTCCAACATCCCACGATGCGGGCCACATCGGGCAGGTTCAGCTCGGCATTCATCGCCAGGTCGTCCTGGAAGGTGCGCGCCACCGCCCCCTCGTCGATGGTCAGCACGAGCACCTTGTAGTCGGTGAGCAGGCCCGCCGTGACCGCCTGGCCGAACCCCAGGCGGTGGAACTCCGGGCCGAAGGTGGCCACGTCATCCATCGACGCGATGACGGCATCCGCCTGCCCGGCCTTGACCTTGGACGCCTCGTCGTAGAGGCGGGGCGTGGCCGTCATGTAGAGCCGCTTGCTCGCCGTGAGGTAGGCGCTGTCGTGCACCCGAACGAACGCCGACTCGTCGCTGCCCGCAACGGTGACCCCGGTCGTGCGGTGGGCCTCGTCGCAGATGACGAGGTCGAATGATGGGAGCCCAGCCTGCTGCGCCTGCGCCACGACATCGAGCGACTGGTACGTCGCGAACACCACCGTGCGGCGGTTCGGGTCGGTCGGTGGTGCGCTGGCCCGCTCGGCCAGCCGGGCCGAGTCGGTCGTCGCCGGGATCGCCAGGTCGACGACGGAGGAATCCTCGTTGGCCTTGCCGACCTTGGTGTCGGAGCACACGGCGAACGTGCGCAGCGGGTCGGTGGCCTCGGTCGACCACTCCTTGAGCGACTGGTTGAGCAGCGCGATGCTCGGCACGAGGAAGAGCACCCGCCCGCCGGGTGGCACGACCTCCTCGGCCAGGCGCAGGCTCGTGAAGGTCTTGCCCGTGCCGCACGCCATGATCAGCTGCCCGCGGTCGTGCTCGACCAGCCCGGCGCGCACGGCGTCGATGGCGGTGCGCTGGTGGGGTCGCAGCCGTTTGCGGCCGAGGGTCGCCAAGACCTCGGGGGTGCTCGGGTCGAACTGGGCCCAGTCGAGCGTGGAGCCCACGAGGTCTTCGAGGCCGATGACGTTGACCGGGATCTGCTGGTCCTCGATCGCGGCCTCGGCAGCCGAGTTGAGCCGCCCTGCGGTGGTCACGAGGAGGCGGGAGCGGAACGGGTGCTTGCCCGACTCCGCGAGGAAGGAGTCGATCTCACCCTTGGGCAGGGCCGCCGACGGGTCGAAGAACTTGCACTGCACCGCCACGAGGTCACCGGTGTCGCGCTCGCGGGCGACGAGGTCGATGCCGTGGTCGGGTCGACTGCCGCGCTCGGGCCAGTCGGACCACATCCACACCTGCTCGAAGCGCCCGGCATACAGCGGCTCGGTGACGAGGAACGACTTGATGAAGCGCTCGAACCCGGTGCCCTTGTCCCGTGGGTTGTCGTGCGAGTAGTACAACTTGTCCAGCACGTAATGGATGTCGACGCGCCCCGGGTTGTCACTCACGCGCCCACCCTAGGGAACGCAGCCCGGCTTGGATGGTTGAGCGGGGCGTTCGCGCGACCGGGTGCGGGCGAGTGCTGCTCCTCACCATGTGCCGCCGGGGTGCGGACCGGGTGGTTACCCTTCGGTAATGGCCGACGTCATCGCTGACCCGGAGCTCGACCCCGCCGCCACGTACGCCGTGGACCCGGCCCGGGTTCGAGCCCTCACCGCCCGCGTCATCGCCTCCGATGGGGAGGGCGAGCTGCGCACGACCACCCCGATGACCGGGGCACCGCTGGCGGTCCTGCCCGTCTCGAGCGCCGGCGACGTGGTGCGCGCCGTCGACCTCGCCCGGGCCGCTCAGCGCGGCTGGGAGGCCACGCCCGTCACTGAACGGGCGGCCGTCATGCTGCGCCTGCACGACCTCCTGCTCGACCGGCAGCCCCAGCTGCTCGACCTCGTGCAGCTGGAGTCGGGCAAGGCGCGTGGCCACGCGTTCGAGGAGATCGGCGACTGCGCCATCGTCGCGCGGCACTACGCCCGCCGCGGCCCCTCGCTGCTCGCCGACACCCACCACGTCGGGGTGCTGCCGCTGCTCTCGCGGGCCGTGGAGCACCACCGGCCCAAGGGCGTCGTCGGCATCGTCGCACCGTGGAACTACCCCCTCAGCCTGGCCGTGTCCGACGCGATCCCCGCGCTGATCGCCGGGAACGCCGTCGTGCTGCGTCCGGACCCGCAGGGGTCGCTCACCGCGCTGGCCGCGGCCGAGCTGTTCGCCGAGGCCGGGCTCCCCGACGGGGTGCTGCAGGTCGTGCTCGGGCCGGGGGACCCGACCGGGCAAGCCGTCGTCGACCACACAGACTACGTGAGCTTCACCGGGTCGACCGCCACGGGACGCATGGTGGCCCAGTCGGCCGCCCGGCGGCTGGTCGGCGTCTCCCTCGAGCTCGGTGGCAAGAACACGATGTACGTCGCGGCCGACGCCAACCTGCGCCGGGCCGTCGACGGCGCCGTGCGGGCCTGCTTCAGCGGCGCCGGGCAGCTGTGCATCAGTGCCGAGCGGCTCGTCGTCCACGCCGACGTCTACGACGAGTTCGTGCCGCGGTTCGTCGAGCGGGTCTCGCGGATGCGCCTGTCGACGGGGCTGCACTGGGGCGCCGACATGGGCAGCCTCGTGAGCGCCGACCAGAAGGCCAAGGTGCTCTCGCACGTCGAGGATGCCGTGTCCAAGGGCGCCCGCGTGCTCACCGGTGGCCGCGCCCGCCCCGACATCGGCCCCCTGGTCGTCGAGCCGACCGTCCTCGAGGGGGTGACGTCCGCCATGGCGTGCCGCGACGAGGAGACCTTCGGGCCGGTCGTCTCGCTCTACCGCGTGCACTCCGACGACGAGGCGGTCCGCCTGGCCAACGACACCGAGTACGGGCTCAACGCCTCGGTCTGGACCCGCGACGTGCGGCGTGGCAGGGCGATCGCGGCGCGCATCCACGCGGGGACCGTCAACATCAACGAGGGGTATGCCGCGGCCTGGGGCAGCGTCGCCGCGCCGATGGGTGGCATGAAGTCGTCGGGGCTGGGCCGCCGCCACGGGCGCGAGGGCCTGCTGAAGTACACCGAGACCCAGAACATCACCTCGCAGCACCTCGTCGGCATCGCCCCCATGGCCGGGATGACCGACCAGGGTTTCGCCCGCTCGCTGACGGGTGCGCTGCGGATCATGAAGGCGTTGAGGATGCCGTGATGACACACCGTGCGGCGGATGCCGCTACCGAGCGGGACGTCGACGTCGACGTCGTCGTCGTGGGCTCCGGGTTCGGAGGGTCGGTCACCGCCCTGCGGCTGGCCGAGAAGGGCCACCGCGTGCTCGTGCTGGAGGCCGGCCAGCGCTTCGAGGACGAGGACTTCGCCGAG
>JAGNQK010000220.1 GCA_017989115.1 Dermatophilaceae bacterium
CGGGACACGAAGGAGCCGCGGAACATCGGGATGGCGCAGAACGAGCAGCGACGGTCGCAGCCGCTCGCGATCTTCAGCGGTGCCCACGGCCCGCCCCCGAGCCGCGAGCGCACGAAGGCCTCACCGTCCCCGTGGCCGGGCAACGCCACGGCATCCGCCGCGGCGGAGCGGTCGACCGGAGACAGCGGCAGCAGCCTGCGGCGGTCGGAGGGGACGTGGGATGCCGGTCGCTCGCCGGCCAGGATCGCCGTCAGGTGGCTCGACATGTCGCGGTAGGAGTCGAAGCCGAGCACGGCATCGGCGTCGGGCAGCTCGTCGGCGAGGGTCTGGCCGTAGCGCTCCGCGAGGCAGCCCACCGCGACGACCGCCTTGGTGCGCCCCGACTCCTTGAGGTCGGCCGCCTCCAGGAGGGTGTCGATGGAGTCCTTCTTGGCCTGCTCGACGAAGCCGCAGGTGTTGACCAGGGCGACGTCGGCGTCCGCCGCGTCGTCGACGAGGGTCCAGCCCTGCGCCGACAGCCGGCCGGCCAACTCCTCCGAGTCGACCTCGTTGCGGGTGCACCCGAGGGTGACCAGGGCGACGCTGCCGCGACTCGGGGTGGAGGGCATGACGCCACTGTAGTTCCCGGCAGCGGCGCTCCGGCACGTCGCAGTAGGGTCCGGGCATGGCTTCCGAGACCGACGCCCGCGTTCACGACCTGCTCCGGCACCACCCCGTGATCGACGGGCACAACGACCTGCCGTGGGAGGCCCGGGAGCGGGTCGCCTACGACTGGGCCGAGCTCGACATCGCGCTGCCCGGGCAGCCGACCCACACCGACATCCCCCGGTTGCGAGCCGGCGGCGTGGGCGCCCAGTTCTGGTCGGTGTTCGTGCCCTCCGACCTACCCGGCAGCCAGGCGGTGACGGCGACGCTCGAGCAGATCGACGCGGTGCACGCCATGATCGCGCGCTACCCCGACGACCTCGTCGCCGCCCGCACGGCATCCGACATCGAACGAGCGATCGAGCAGGGCAGGATCGCCTCGCTCATCGGCGCCGAGGGTGGGCAGAGCATCGACAGCTCCCTGGGGGCGCTGCGGATGCTGTTCTCCCTCGGGGTGCGCTACCTGACCCTGACCCACAACGACAACGTGCCGTGGGCGGACTCCGCCACCGACACCCCGGTGGTCGGCGGCTTGTCGGCGTTCGGCCGCGAGGTCGTGCTCGAGATGAACCGCCTCGGCATGCTCGTCGACCTCTCCCACGTGTCGGCCGACACCATGCGGGCCGCCCTGGACACCACCGAGGCGCCGGTGATCTTCTCGCACTCCTCCGCCCGGGCGCTGTGCGACCACCCCCGCAACGTGCCCGACGACGTGCTGGCCCGCCTGGCCGACAACGGCGGGGTGTGCATGGTGACCTTCGTGCCGTACTTCGTCAGCCAGGCGCTGCGCGACTGGGACCGCGAGCCCACCGACGCGCCCCGTCCGCAGGCGAGCATCGACGACGTCGTCGCGCACTGCGAGCACGTGCGGGAGGTCGCCGGCATCGAGCACATCGGCCTCGGCGGCGACTACGACGGCGTCGACCACCTCCCCACCGGCCTCGAGGACGTCAGCGGGTACCCCCGCCTGCTCGCCGCGCTCGCGGAGCGTGGCTGGAGCGACACCGACCTCGCCGCCCTGACGAGCGGGAACATCCTGCGGGTGCTGCGCGAGGCCGAGGCGCGGGCTGCTGAGCTCTCCACCGCGCGCGGCCCCAGCCTGGCCCGCATCGAGGACCTCGACGGCTGAGCGACGACGGCGGCGGCGCTTGCTCAGCTGCGGGCGCGCATGACGGTCAGCGCCACCAGGCGCGAGATGACCATGGCGACGTACATGACGCCGGCGAGCTGCTCGACGGTGCCGATGGCTCGTGCGTGCGGCCGGATCGGCCCGACGTCGGACAGGCCGACACTGGTGAGGTTGGCCCCGGAGTAGTAGATGAGCTCGAGCAGGGTCCGTTTCCCGGGCCCGTCGAACGAGGTGAACGACTGCGGGTAGACCTCCTGGATGGCCATGAAGAGGTAGGCGAAGGCGAACACGAGCACCGTGAAGCAGGCACCGACGGCGAACAGCTCGTCCTTGGTGACCCACGAGTCCTCGAACATGTACGAGATGAGCGCGTACGCCGTGTAGAAGTAGAAGACGGCCAGCGCCGAGTGGGCCAACGCCACCACCGTCGAGCTGTCGTCGATCAGGCTCCAGATCTCGAAGACCGCCGCCGGCAGGGCCAGCGTTGCCGAGAGCCACGTCAGGGCCGGGGTGCTGCGAACCGTGAACACGGCGGTGATGAGCGCTGACAGGCTGAGCAGCGAGATGACCGCAGCCCCCCACGACGACGACTCGAGCACGGGGAGCAGGAGGATGACGAGGATCTGCACGGCGAGCAGGAACGCCGACGGCTGCTTGCGCAGCGTCGCCTTCCATCGGTCGCTGCGCGAGGGCGCCTCCTGAAGGTCCTCCCACATCAACGGCATGGCCACAGCCTAGGACCGGGTGCGAGAGAATGCCGCCATGCCGAGCGCCCTCCTGCTCCCCGTCCTCACGTGTGCCGTCGTGCTCCTCGTCAGTGGTGTCGCCAAGCTGCGCGATCCGGATGCCGTCGACACGGCTTTCGTCGACCTCGACGTCCCAGCGGGGCTGCGTCACCCACTGCTGCGGCGGGCCCTTCCGTGGGTCGAGATCGCCCTCGGGGTGTGGCTCGTGCTCGCGACCGGCTCGGCCCTGGTGGTGGTCGCGGCACTGACCCTGGGGTTGTTCCTGGCCTACCTCTGGCTCGTCGTGCGGGCGGTGCGCATGCCGGAGGCGGTCGACTGCGGCTGCTTCGGCGCCCTGGGCGACACCCGGGTCACCGCCGTCACCGTGTGGCGCAACATCGCCCTCGTGGCGAGCGCCGCCCTGTCGCTGGCCCTGGGGCTCAACGGCTCCGGCGTGCTCGCGGCCCTGCTCGAGGACCCGTCACTGTGGGGGTGGCTTGCGACCGCGGCCCTGGCGGCTGCGGTGACCGGCCTGGTGCTCTACCGACCGACGGCGGCGGATCCGGTCACCGCCGTCGACGGCGTGGTCACGGGCGAGCTGCCCGTCGACGACGACGGCGACTACCTGCCGACCCCCGCGCCGGTGGCCCAGCTGCTCGACGAGGCCGGTGCTCTCGTGCTGCTCTCCCGCGAGACGCCGGCGGCTGCGCACCTGCTCATCTTCCTCAACCCGGGGTGCGGGTCGTGCGAGGCCGTCAAGCCCTTCGTCGCCCAGTGGAGCCAGGACCTCGCACCCGTGACGGTGCGGGCCGTGCTCATGGTCGCACCGGCTGCGTTGACGAGCACCTGGCCGGATCTGAGCGGCCTGGCCTGGTTCGACCCGAACGGTGTTGCCCGCCGCGCCTTCGGGTGCGCCACGCCGGGTGCCGTTCTCATCGGCACCGACGGCAACCTCGCCGGAGGCCCGGTCAACGGGGCCCAGGCGGTCACGGAGTTCGTCGACGAGATCGCTGAGCAGCTGCGGGCGGCGCACGTCACCGGGTGAGTCCACGCGTCGCCGCGGCTGGGTGACGATCGGGGGATGCCGTCCGACGCCCAGTCCACGCGCGGGGTGACCGTGCTGTTGCGGCCCTCCTGTGGATGCTTCGGCCGCATCGGCGACCAGCGAGTGACCGCCCGCACGGTGGCGGCGGTCGTCATCGCGGCGCTCGCCGTGTTCATCCTCGGCAACGCGGCGCAGACCCCCAAGGTGGCGCGTCCCGCCGCCGGCGCCGCGGGGTGGGCACGTGACCTGGGCCCCGTCGAGCTCACCGTCGTGGTGCCCAGCACCCCGGCCGAGCTGGCTCGGCTACCCG
>JAGNQK010000221.1 GCA_017989115.1 Dermatophilaceae bacterium
CCCAACCCGCGCATGCGGGCCCCTGGGTTCGCCGTCAAGGCGGCCTCCTTCGGGGGGCCGCCCTTCTTTACGGCCAAGCCACGATTCCGTCGTTTCGCCCGGAGCGACGCCATCTTGCGGCTGACCGCCTAGCCCCCACCAACGCCAAACCCGCCCCCACTGCCAGAAGGCAGCGAGGGCGGGCGGGGTGTATCTGGCCGGGTCGTAGGGGCTAGGGCAAGGCGTTGAGCCAGTCCTCAACCGCCGCGGCCATGAGCGCGTGGCCTGCCGGGTTCGGGTGCAGGCCCTCGTTGGTGGTCGCCGCGTTCCACTTGCCGGACGTCTCCACGGTGGCAGCGGTATCCACGATCCCGTCGAGGGGGTGGCCAGTGTCGCCTGCTCGGAGCGTTCCCGGCGCTGAGGAGCCGGTGACGACCGCTGCGCCCGAGAGGATCGGCGCACCATCGCGCAACCAGGCGTTCCAGTCAAGGCGGCGCGTCTCCCCGGTGGTCATCACCGCGGTCTGGTTGCCGGTCGTGGCGAAGGCGTCGGTACTGGTGGTGTAGGGCGTGCAGGTTGCCTGCCGGACGGTGAGCCCCGCACTGTCGAGGTAGGTCCACAGGCTGAGGTTGTCGGCCTGAAGTTGCGCAAGGGTGCGCGTGCCTGCGAGGTCGTTGATGCCGTAGCCACAGAGAGCGTGGGTGCAGGTGTCGATCGCCTCGAACCAGTAAGCACGACGGGCGGGGTTGTTCATGAGGGTGGCCTTGTCGCCACCCCTGGCGAAGTTGATGTAGGGAATCCCGGCGAGCGCTGCACCGCGAACGCCGTACCCAGAGTGGACGGGGTTGGCCTGATAGTCGTCGGCCTGAGCTTCAGTGATGGAGTCACCGATCAGCGCCAGGGCGGGCGGGGCGGTTGCGATCTCCACGACAGCGGACAATGCGAGGGCAGGCATCCCTGCGGTGCTGCTGACGGATACGGACCCCGAGCCTGATGCAGTGAGGTTCGCTCCTGTGGTGGTGCGGTTGGTGCCCTCGCTCGCGCCCGCCGACAGGTAGACGCCCCAGGACTGCGGGAAGGTGTCGGCGCTGGTCGGGATGCTGGCAAAGGTGCGGAGGTAGACGTCCCCAGTCGGGAGGGTCACGCCTGTCAGCGGGTCGGACGTAACCGACTCGCCGGGTGCGAGGGTGACGGTCGGGTTGCCGCCGAACTGGAACTGGTGCACAACGCCATCCACTTCGACCGCGCCGCCGTAGGTGACCGCCGACAATCCGACACTCTGGCCCTGCACGTTGTTGAAGGAGATTCGCGGGTCAGTGCCCTCGACGGCGACGCTTACGCGCACCCTGTCGGTCTTGGACGCGATGCCGCTCACCGTGGACATGGGGTAGGTGGACACGCCGCAGCGCGATGCGACTTGGCGGTATTCGCTGGTCGGCTCAACAGGAACACCGGGCTCGGTGGCGAGGAGCGCAAGGAGGCTCACGCGAACGTCTCCACGGTGAGGTTGTCGATGCGACCACCTGTGGTGAAGAATCTCGTCGCGACCGAGGCCGAGGCCGAGACCGTGTATCCGCTGGCGTCAATGGTCGTGGTTCCAATCGTGGAGCCATTGACCTTGACAGTGATGGTCGTGCTTCCGATGTCGGCCTCCAGGGTGAGTGTGCCGGTGGTTGGCTGGCCTGACGCAACGACGGGTTTGGCGTTGGAGCCGTAGTAGGCGGTTGTCGCGCCCGTCTGCCTCATGAGGACGTCCCACGCCAAGTTGGAGCCACCGCTGTTGATTCCGATGCTGAGTCCGGCCCAACTGCTGGCCGCGGAGACGTCATAGTCGGCGGTGACACGAATCTTGGACGGGGAGCCACTGACCGCGAGCTTGCTCCCCGTGAACGTCGCACCGCCGCCCGCGGCCTTGTTGGTCTGGATGATGGGGGCGGCTCCCGCGTCGGAGGGGTGTGCGGACCAAGTCAGGCCGCCCGTAGTAGTGGTGCGCCCGATGAGGGTCGTGGCATCGGTGCCGGTGAAGTCGTCGGTCGCGACCGTTGTCCACGTCGGCGCGGCGGCAGCGGTGGAGCCGGTCCACGAGTCCGACACCGACCAGTTGCCAGCGGCGTCTCCCGCCTGTGCGTCAATCGTGTACGACGTCGAGGCGGTGAGGCCGGCGAAGGTGCGCGGGGATGCACCCACCGTCCACGCGCCCCCGTCGATCCGGGTGCGGTACTGCGTCACGCCGACCGCATCCGTGCCGCCCGAGAAAGTGGCAACGAGTTCGTCCTCCGCGGAGTTGTCCACGGTCAGGGTCGGGGCCGTGGGTGCGGTCGTGTCGGGGGTGATTAGGGAGTCCCCGGCGTCGAGGGTGCGGTACGTCCAGCCCCCGCCCGCCGTCGAGTCCCGCTCGAAGATGTACGACCCCGGCGCGAAGGACACACCCTCGATGGTGGTCGTGGCGGTCACCTTGTAGCCCACGAGGAATCCGTCAGCCTTCGTGTCGTCGAGGTCCACGGTGCCACCGGAGACGACGGTCAGCGAGCCGCCGCCACCAGCCAGGGCCTCGTCACGGATCGCCTCGAGCTGTGCCACGAGCGCGCCGGCATACTCGGGCGGGACGGTCTGCTCCTCGACGAGGTCGTTCAACTGGATGTCATTGGATGTGAACAGCGCAGCAGCAGCCCGCGATGCCACGTTGGCGGCGACGATGACGCACTTGAACGTCACGGTCGACGTGACCTCGGTGATGACGTGAGTTCCATTGAACGGCGCGCTGTCACCCGAGACGGTGACCGTGTACCCGACTCGCAGACCGTGCGCGGCGGAGGTTGTCAGCGATGCGACGTTGGAGGTCAGGGCGACGTTGGTGATGAGGCCGCTGATGCTGCCCTCGGGGACGGTGAACGGGCCGAACGTCTTCGTCTCGCGGCCATTGCGGGCGCGGCTGTTGCGGTCGGGGTAGTCGAGGTGCAGCGTCGTCTGGCAGGTGATCGGGTTCCATCCGGCCTCGGGGACGGGCACGGTGATGGACGCCTGCCCATCGGCCGCGATGGTGCCGTTGCCGGAGCCGATGTAGACGTGCCCGTCGGGGTCGTGGATGGTCTCGTCTTCGGCGTTGTTGGTGGCCCAGAGCTTGACGCGGCGGGCGTCGAAGTCTGTGCCGCAGTAGTCGGAGGCGTCGAAGTGGATCGTTGTGAATGACATGGCGGTCCCTTTACTGGTGGGCGAGGCTCGGGTGGGTCAGCGGGGGTAGATCGGGGAGCGGCGGAGGATCAGTGAGGCCGCGAACACGGAGCCGGGGTAGACGGCGACACCGAACATGACGCCGACCCAGAACGCCGGGGAGCGCATGGCACTAGTCGACGTCGACGTTGCTGCCAGCGGTGGAGAACCCGAGCGCGCCGAGCACGTAGGCCGCGAACGCCAGCCAGTCGCCGTCGGTGGCCTGGAGTCCGGCGACGACGATCGCAGCGAGGGCGAGCAGGGCGTAGGCGTAGAGGCGGGCCTTGGCGGGGATGGCTTGCAGCGGGTTGGTCATGGTGTCTCCTCAGTAGGTGGCTGCGACTGCATCGTGATCTGACGGGGTGGCGATGGTGCGGACCTTGTTGGCGGGGCTGGTGGCGTAGATGTGATCCACGGCGCGGCTGCCCAACGTGCCGACGTCGGGGCGTCCCTGCCAGCACGAGATCAGGCCGGGAATCACGAGGCTGGCGTAGTTCGTGTCGCCCAGCACGTAGACCTCGCGGCCCTTCCTGCGCTGGTTGCGAGCCACGCGGGCGATGCGACGGACCTCGCGCTTGTGACGACGCACGCGGGGCCGGTGTGCGCGATCCTTGCGGTAGCCGGTCCCGTACTGG
>JAGNQK010000222.1 GCA_017989115.1 Dermatophilaceae bacterium
GGCCCTGGCCACGCTCGGGGACGGCCGGTTCGGCGTCTACCTGCACGTGCCGTACTGCTCGGTGCGGTGCGGCTACTGCGACTTCAACACCTACACCCTCGGTGAGCTCGGGCCGGGGGCGTCGATGGCGACCTTCGCCGACCAGGCCCTGGCCGAGCTCGACCTCGCCGCTCGGGTGCTCGGCGACCAGGCTCGGCCGGTCGACACGGTCTTCGTCGGGGGAGGCACGCCCACCCTGCTTCCCGCCGCTGACCTCGTGCGGTGCGTCGACGGCATCCGGACGCGTTTCGGCCTGTCCCCGAACGCCGAGGTGACCACCGAGGCCAACCCTGACTCGGTGACCGCCGCCGACCTCGCCGAGCTCGCCGCGGGTGGGTTCACCCGGGTCTCGATCGGCATGCAGTCGGTGGTGCCGCACGTGTTGCGCACCCTCGAGCGCACCCACGACCCCGCCCGCGTCGCGACCGCGGTCGCTGCGGCGAAGGATGCCGGGCTGGCGACGAGCGTCGACCTCATCTACGGCACCCCGGGCGAGAGCCTCGCCGACTGGCGCGCCAGCCTCGACGCCGCCGTGGCGCTGGAGCCCGACCACGTCTCGGCCTACGCGCTGATCGTCGAGGACGGCACGAAGCTAGCGGCGCAGGTGCGTCGGGGAGTGGTGGCGATGCCCGACGGTGACGACGAGGCCGACAAGTACGAGCTCGCCGACGACGTCCTCGCCGCGGCGGGCTACGACTGGTACGAGGTCAGCAACTGGTCGCGCACGCCGGCGGGGCGCTGCCGGCACAACGAGGGGTACTGGCGCGGTGACGCCTGGTGGGGTGTCGGGCCGGGCGCGCACAGCCACGTCGGCGGGGTGCGCTGGTGGAACGTCAAGCACCCGAGGACGTACGCCGGGCGCCTGGCCGACGGAGCCTCACCCGCGGCCGGCCGCGAGACGCTGACGCCCGAGCAGCGCCACGACGAGGAGGTGCTGCTGCGGGTGCGGCTGCGCGACGGCCTGCCGATCGGCGTGCTGGACGCCGACGGCCGCACCGCCGTCGCCGGCCTCGTCGCTGACGGGCTGGTCGACGGCGGTGCGGCCGTGGCTGACCGGGTGGTGGTGCTCACCCGGCGCGGGCGGCTCCTCGCGGATGCCGTGGTGCGTCGCCTTCTCGGGGTGTGAGCGCCGGCTCTACTTGACGAACTGCGGGGTGAGGGCCGGGCTCCACCACTCACCGTTGTTCGCCTTCACGGCACCGATGATGTGCACGATGATCGCCCAGACGACGGCTGCGATCATGAGGGGGATGCCGATGATCGCTCCGATGATGGTGATCGTCAGAACGATCCCGAGGAGGATGGCGATCCCGGCAGTGATCTGGACGTTGAGCGCGTTCGCCGCGTGGTGGCGCACAAACGGGCCTCGATCACGGAAGACGAGATACAGGACCAGGGCGCAGACGAAGCCGAGGGTGCCGCTCGACAAGATCGTCGCGGCGAGCGTGCCGCCGTGCGCCGCCATGCCCGCAGTGCGCTCGTCGGTGGGCTTCATCGGAGCCGGGGCCACCGCGTACCCGGGAGCCGGGGGTGACTGCTGCTGGTACTGCGGCTGGGCCTGCGCCTGCGGCTGAGCCTCATGGGCGCTCGGCGCGACGGGTGCCGGTGCGGGAGCAGCGGGGACGAACTCCGTGTGCTCGGGTGCCGGCAGCTCCGGCACGACCTCGGTGTGCTCGGCGTCGGTGACGGGCTCGAAGGAGGCCGTCGGGTCGACGGGGTGGTCATCGTGGCGGGGAGTGGTGTCACTCATCAGGTGCTCCTTGTGGGTGGGTCTGTACCCATGAAACACCCGCGGCGACGTGTCGATCCCCGTTCCGGGGCCGGGTCAGGGTGGGCCTCGGGGTCGAGTCAGGGCCGACCCCGAGGCGCATCCACCAGGAGCGTCAGCTGACGAGGCGAAGGGTCAGCGGGTAGCGGTACCACTCACCGTTGCTCGCCTTGACCGCGGCGATGATCGGCATGATGAACATCCACGGGATGATCGCGAAGATCATGAAGATCCCGACGAAGAGCAGGGTCATGATGCTCGACACGAAGAGGGCGATCATGACGGTGATCTGGAAGTTCAGCGACTCCTTGGCGTGGTGCTCCAGGAACGGCCCGCGCCCCTTGAACACCAGCCAGATCACGAGCGGCGCGACGAAACCGGCCAGCAGGACGCCGAGGTGGGCGCCGAGCGACCAGTTCTTCTCGTCCTGGGGAGTGAGCGGCGCAGGGCCGCCGTAGCCGGCCGGTGCGCCGTACTGCGGTGGGTAGGGCTGCGGCGGCGGGGGAGGTGGCGGGGTGTCCTCGGGGCGGAACGGGTCGGGTGTGCTGCTCATGGTGTGTCCCCTCGGTGGTGTCAGGCAGGTGGCCGCCGCTACGACGCGGTGACGAAGTCGATGAGTTCCTCGACGCGTCCGAGCAGTTCGGGCTCGAGGTCAGCATAGGTCTGCACCGAGGACAGGATCTGGCGCCAGGCCATCGCGAGATCGCGTTGGGTCGAGTGCGGCCACCCGAGGTGCGCGGCGATGCCGACCTTCCACGACGTGCCCCGGGGGATGACCGGCCAGGCGTCCATCCCGAGCCGGGAGGGCTTCACCGACTGCCAGACGTCGACGTAGGGGTGGCCGACGACGAGGACGTGTTCGGCGTACGGCTTGACCGCCCGGGCCTGCTCCACGACCCGCCACTCCTTCGTGCCCGGCACGAGGTGGTCGACGAGCACCCCCATGCGACGCCCCGCCGTGGGCGCGAAGTCACGGATCGCCCCGGCCAGGTCGTCGACCCCGTCGAGCATCTCGACGACGACCCCCTCGACCCGCAGGTCGGCGCCCCACACCTTCTCGACCAGTTCTGCGTCGTGCTTGCCCTCGACGAAGATCCTTGAGCCGCTGGCGACCTTGGCCCGCTGCCCGGTGACGGCCCGCGATCCGCTGGCCGTGCGGGAGGCCGCGGCGCGAGCGGCGGCCAGCCGGGCGGCATCCGCGGCCTTCGGGGGCGTGAGGGTCACCGGCGACCCGTCGACGAGGAACCCGGGCCCGAGGCGGAACCCGCGGGTGCGCCCGTGGCGGTCCTCGAGGTGGACGACGTGGATGCCGCCCGCCTTCTCGACGCGCACGACAGCGCCCACCCAGCCGGTCTCGACGTCCTCGACGACCGTGCCGGGTTCGGCAGCGAGTTCGACCGAGCGCCCACGGGCCGGTCGTCGCCAGTCGCCCCTGAGCACGTCCGTGCCGTACCTGTCCGTCACGCCGGAGAGGCTAGCCCGGCGCGGACACCCCGTCGGGATGCCGCGCCGCAGCCCCCGGCCGGGTCGCGACGACCACCCCCGCCGCGGCCAGGGCCACGCCGGCAGGGACGTCGATGATCCAGTGGTTGCCCGTGACGGCGACGAACATCAGCGCCGGGTAGACCACGCACAGCACGCGTACGAGGCGGGAGCGCGTGGCCGACCAGACCACGACCGCTGCGACGGTGAGCCAGCCGCAGTGGAAGCTGGGGATCGCCCCCAGCTCGTTCATGATCCCCGCGGGACGGGCGAAGGCCTCGAGAGAGGCCTCGCTGACGGTGTCGGTGAAGCGGTCGTCGCTGATCCACGGCGGAGCGACGGGGTAGAACGCGTAGACGAACAGCCCCAGGACGCCGGAGACGACGAGCGCGGTGCGCAGCGTCCGGTACGCGTCCCGGTGGCGGACGTAGAGCCAGGCCGTCGCCGCCACGAGCACGGGCAGGTAGCCCCAGACGTAGACGTGGGTCGCCGCGTGGCCGAGCCACGGCGCCGACGTGAACGTCGCGACCT
>JAGNQK010000223.1 GCA_017989115.1 Dermatophilaceae bacterium
CCGCCGCCACCACGCTTGCGGGCTGCCAGCCGCCGCCGGAGATCCTCGGCACCGGTGCCGAGCTCGACCTCCCGGATGCCGCGACGGCCAAGGGCAAGACGTACGTCGCCACCATCGCGACCAACTGCGGCGACATCGAGCTCACCCTGGACGGTGAGAAGGCTCCCCAGGCCGTGGCGTCGTTCGTCCAGCTCGCCGAGCGCGACTACTGGCGCAGCGCGCCGTGCCACCGCCTCACGACGTCGCCGACGCTGAAGGTGCTCCAGTGCGGCGACCCGACCGGCACCGGTCAGGGCAACCCCGGCTACGGCTTCGGCGTCGAGAACGCGCCGGCTGACGGCAGCTACCCGCGAGGAACGGTCGCCATGGCCCGCACCCAGGATCCCGAGCAGGGCAACGGCGGTCAGTTCTTCATCGTGTACGGCGACTCGTCACTACCGGACCCCAACGGGTACACCGTGTTCGGCACGGTCACCGCAGGGTTGGATATTGTCGACAAGATTGTTGCCGCCGGGGTTGGCCCCGGCGGTTCGAGCCCCGATGACGGCTTCCCCGCCGCACCGATCAGCATCCTCAGCGTTGCTGTCACCGAGAAGAAGGCCTGACCGTGTCCGACGACCAGCCCACCCCCCGCCCCGCCATCCCCTCGCCCGCGGCCCTGGCCTCCCGGCTCCAGGCCCGCCCGGTGGCGGCTCCCGCAGCACCGGTGAGCCACTCGGAGTCAGCCCGCTTCGGTCGGGTCGACGACACCGGCACCGTCTTCGTCACCGTCGGTGAGGAGGAGCGCGAGGTGGGGTCCTACCCGGGGGCGTCCGCCGAGGAGGCCCTGCAGTACTTCGCGCGCAAGTACGACGAGCTGGCCGCGTCGGCAGACCTTCTCGAGGCGCGGCTGCGCAACCCCGAGGTCGCCTCCAAGGAGGTCGCCGACGGGTTGACGACGCTCAAGGAGCACATCGCCTCCACCGGGGTCGTGGGTGACCTCGCCGCCCTGGAGGCCACCGTGGCCCGGGTCGAGGAGGGCTTGGCCGCCAAGCGTGCCGAGGAGGCGCAGGTGCGGGCAGCAGCCCGCGCGGTGGCCGCCGAGCAGCGCGAGGCACTCGTCGCCGAGGCCGAGAAGATCGCGGCCCAGCCGGCCGGCTCCACCCAGTGGAAGACCAGCGGTGAGCGCATGCGAGCCCTGCTCGACGAGTGGAAGCAGCACCAGCGCAGCGGCCCCAAGCTCGACAAGACCACCGAGTCCGCCCTGTGGACCCGCTTCAGCCACGCCCGCAACACCTTCGACAAGGGCCGCCGCGCCTGGTTCGCCGACCTCGAGACGAGCCGCGCGGACGCGCGCTCGACCAAGGAGGCCCTCGTCACCGAGGCGGAGAAGCTCGCGACGAGCACCGACTGGGCCCCGACCGCGCGCGCGTTCAAGCAGCTGATGGACCGTTGGCGCACTGCCGGTCGCGCCTCGCGCGCCGAGGACGACGCCCTCTGGGAGCGGTTCCGCAGCGCGCAGGACGCCTTCTTCACCGCCAAGGACGAGGTCGTCGCCGCCGAGGACGAGTCCTTCCGGGCCAACCTCGTCGTCAAGGAGGCGTTGCTCGTCGAGGCCGAGGCGCTGTTGCCGGTCTCCGACGTCGAGGCGGCCAAGGCAGCGCTGCGCGGCATCCAGGACCGTTGGGAGGCCGCCGGCAAGGTCCCGCGCGCCGACCTCGAGCGGGTCGAGAAGCGGATGCGCCGGGTCGAGGCCACGATCCGCGAGGCCGACGAGCAGCGCTGGAAGCGCACCAACCCCGAGGTGGCGGCCCGCGCCCGCTCGATGGTCGACCAGCTCGAGGCCTCGGTGGCCGCGACCCAGGCTGACCTGGCCAAGGCCGAGGCCAAGGGCGACACCAAGGCGGCCGCAGCCGCGACCAGCAAGCTGGCGGCGCAGCAGCAGTGGCTGGACCAGGCGCGCGCCGGCTTCGACGAGTTCAGCGGCTGACGGTCGCTGCGTCCGGCAGGGTGGTCGCTCCAGCGACCACCTCGCCGGACGCTAGTGGTCTGAGCGCTTTCCGCCGGTGACCCGGTGGGCGTCGAATACTCCGTCGACGCTCTGCACGGCTCGCACGACGTGGCCCAGGTGCGCAGGGTCACCCATCTCGAAGGTGAAGTGCAGCTTGGCCATCCGGTCGCGCGAGGTGGTCACGGCAGCGGACAGGATGTTGACTCCGTTGTCGGAGATCACCCGGGTGACGTCGGAGAGCAGTCGCGACCGGTCGAGGGCGTCGACCTGGAGCTGGACGAGGAACAGGCTGCCCGAGGTGGGGGCCCACTCGACCTCGATGATCTTCTCGGGCTGGGAGAGCAACGAGTCGGCGTTGGTGCAGTCGCGGCGGTGGACCGAGACGCCGTTGCCGCGTGTGACGAAGCCCAGGATGTCGTCGCCGGGCACCGGGGTGCAGCACCGCGCGAGCTTGACCCACACGTCCGACATGCCCTTGACGACCACCCCGGGGTCCCCTGAGCGCCGGTGGTGGGTGCGCCGGGCGGTGGGGCTGGCTGCCTCGGCGATGTCCTCGCTGGCGCCTTCCTCTCCCCCGACCGAGGCCACGAGCCGCGACACGACGTGCTGGGCCGAGACGTGGCCCTCGCCGATGGCGGCATAGAGACCGTCGATCCCGGCCAGGCGCAGCTCCTCGGCGACGCCCGTGAGGGACTCGACCGAGGTGAGTCGCTGCAGGGGCAGGCCCTGCTTGCGCATCACCTTCGCGAGGGCGTCCTTGCCCTCGTCGATCATCTCCTCGCGGCGTTCCTTGGTGAACCAGTGCTTGATCTTGTTGCGGGCCCGTGCGGAGCGCACGAAGTTCAGCCAGTCACGCGACGGGCCGGCGGAGTCGGCCTTGGACGTCAGCACCTCGACGACGTCGCCGTTGTCGAGGCGGCTCTCCAACGGCACGAGACGGGCGTTGACCCTGGCGCCGATGCAGTGGTGGCCCACCTCGGTGTGCACGGCATAGGCGAAGTCGACCGGCGTCGACCCGGCCGGCAGACCGACGAGCTGTCCCTTCGGCGTGAAGACGTAGACCTCGCTGGCGGTGATCTCGAAGCGCAGCGACTCCAGGAACTCACCCGGGTCGGAGGTCTCCTTCTGCCAGTCGAGCAGCTGGCGCAACCAAGCCATGTCGTTGATCGGACCGGTCTGGCCGTCGCGGGCCTGCGCCCCGCCCTGAGCCCCCCGGGCGGCCGCACCCTTGGCGTTGGGCTCTTCCTTGTACTTCCAGTGGGCCGCGACGCCGTACTCGGCCCGGCGGTGCATCGTGTGCGTGCGGATCTGGATCTCGACGGGCTTGCCGCCCGGGCCGATGACCGTCGTGTGCAACGACTGGTACATGTTGAACTTCGGCATCGCGATGTAGTCCTTGAACCGCCCCGGCACCGGGTTCCACCGGGCGTGCAGCGCCCCCAGCGCCGCGTAGCAGTCGCGCACGGTCTCCACGAGTACGCGCACGGCGACGAGGTCGTAGATCTGCTCGAAGTCGCGGCCCCCCACGATCATCTTCTGGTACACGGAGTAGTAGTGCTTGGGCCGGCCGGTGACGGTGGCCTTGATCTTGGCCGTGGCCAGGTCGGCGCTCACCTCGTCGCGCACGGTGGCGAGGTACTCCTCGCGAGCCGGGGCACGCTCGGCCACGAGCCGGACGATCTCGTCGTACACCTTCGGGTACAGCGCCTGGAAGGACAGGTCCTCGAGCTCCCACTTGATGGTGTTCATGCCGAGCCGGTGGGCCAGCGGGGCGTAGATCTC
>JAGNQK010000224.1:0-2143 GCA_017989115.1 Dermatophilaceae bacterium
GCTCACGTCGCGGCGGTGACGAAGGGGGTGATGTGGATGCCGGCCCCCTCGAGGGCGTCGCGCACGGCGCGGGCCAGCGCGACGGCATCAGGGGTGTCGCCGTGCGTGCAGACCGACCGCGCGTCCACGGCGACGACCTCGCCCTCGACGGAGACGACGGTGCCCTCGACGGCGAGGCGGACGACCCGCTCGGCCACGGCGTCCGGGTCACGGTGCAGGGCCTCGGGGTGCGAGCGCGGCACCAGGTGACCGGTCGCCGCGTACCCGCGGTCGGCGAAGGCCTCGCCCACGACGGTCAGCCCCTCGGCCTCGGCGATGCGCAGCAGCACCGAGCCCGGCAGGCCCAGGAGGGGGAGGGTGCGGTCGTAGGCGGCCACGGCATCCACGACGGCCCGGGCCTGACTCTCGTCGACGGCGGCCGTGGTGTACAGGGCGCCGTGGGGCTTGACGTACGCGACGCGGGTCCCCGCCACCCGGCACATCGCCTCGAGGGCACCGAGCTGGTAGAGCACGTCGGCGGTGAGGTCGTGCGGGTCCATGTCCATGCGGCGGCGCCCGAAGCCGGCCAGGTCGCGGTAGGAGACCTGCGCCCCGATGACCACCCCCCGCTCGGCGGCCATGGCCACGGTGCGGCGGATCGTCGTGGCGTCGCCGGCGTGGAAGCCGCACGCGATGTTGGCGCTGGTCACCACGTCGAGCATCGCCTCGTCGTCACCGACCACCCAGGTGCCGAAGGACTCCCCGAGGTCGGCGTTGAGGTCGATCCGCACGGTCATGCCCGAAGGCTAGTGTGCGCCGGACATGACACGACCGCCGCCCGGTTGCCCGGACGGCGGTCGTGTGAGGTGCCCCGAGGGGCAACAGGTGGAACGTCAGCCGATGACGGTGATGTTCGCGGCCTGCGGGCCCTTCGCGCCCTGCTGGGTCTCGTACTCGACCTTGGCGTTCTCGTCGAGCGAACGGTAGCCGTTCGAGTTGATCGCCGAGTAGTGGGCGAAGACGTCGGCGGAGCCGTCGTCGGGGGCGATGAAGCCGAAGCCCTTGTCGGCGTTGAACCACTTCACGGTGCCAGTAGCCATAGGAAGGCCTACTTTCTGAGAGAGGAGTACCACCCGCTTGTCGGGGGACTCCGCGTTGGTGATGCCTGTAGTACCTCTGCTCAGAAAGTGCTCTGTCCCGGCGGGACGTTCTGCCACTACTTCACAACGGAAAGCTCAACAACTGGTGACAACACTACCGGCTACCGGCGAGTTCACCACAACCACGTGCCGCAGTGGTCGATCCAGCCTTCGTGGGCTGGCCCGATGACGACCACCAGAGGAGACGGCCAGACCCCCCTGACCCGCCTGACGGCCAACTCCGTGGGCACCCACGGGACGGTCGTGGCCCGGGTGCGCAAGCAGTTGTCCGTGCGCCGTGCGCCGTGCCCCGGACCGCGCGCGCGCCTAGGCTGGCCGTCATGGACACACCGGATGCCGTTCGCCCGCCTCTGCGTGCCGCTGACCACCCGCTCGCGACCGCCAAGTACGTGCAGCTGACGACCTTCCGGCGGACGGGCGAGGGGGTGCCGACGCCGGTCTGGTTCGCGCCGTCGGTGGACGACCCCACCCTGTTCGCCGTCATCTCGGTCGACAACACCGGCAAGACCAAGCGGCTGGCCCACACCAAGCGGGTGGAGCTGCGGGCCTGCGACATGCGTGGACGGGTCGCCGAGGGCACCCCCACCTACGCGGGCACCGCCCGGGTGGTGCGCAACTCGGCCGGCATCGGCCACGCCCGGCGCTCGGTCGTCGCCAAGTACGGCTTCCCGGCGCGGCTCTCCGACCTCGTCGACAGGGCCGGCACCCTCGTGGGCCTGCGCCGGGCTGCCCGGGCCGGCATCCTCGTGGCCGTCGATCCCGCCCCGATCAACCGGGGGTGACCAACCGGCCGAGCGCGATCCGGGCCACCGGCGCGTAGCCGACCGCGACCGGCCACAGGGCACGGGTCACGAGCCAGGCGGTGCTGCCGCCCGGGTGGCCGCTGCCGGGCTCGGCCGCGTCCACACCGTGGTCGAAGCTCAGCCGCAGGGGGCCGCTGCGCACGCTCCACGTCCATCGCCGGGCGTCGTGGTCGACGGCATCCACGCGGAACACGGCGACCA
>JAGNQK010000224.1:2243-3766 GCA_017989115.1 Dermatophilaceae bacterium
CGTACCGACCGGTCCTTCCGCGAGGAGGTGCGTCACCGCGTGCCGGTGCGCTACCTCCCCCAGACGACGCCCGACCACCTGCGCGGCACCTGGCGTGATGCCAAGCCCGTGAAGATCGACGAGTCCCTCGCCGCGGCGATGCGCCGACCCACCCACGGCTGGCTCGTCGCCGCCGCGTCGAGCGACGTGCCGGCCGACCGCACCCTGATGCGCACCATCGCCGGCCGCGAGGTCGTGCTGTGGCGCGACACCGACGGCTCGGTGCTGGCCGGGCCGGGAGCCTGCCCCCACCTCGGCGCCCGCCTCGAGGACTGCGACGTCGTCGACGGCACCGTGCTGTGCAAGTGGCACGGCATGCCGCTCGGACGCACGACCCGCCCGGCGTGGGCGACGTACGCCTCCTACGACGACGGGGTGCTCGTGTGGGTGCGCCTCGGCCAGGTCGAGCCGGGCGTGCAGCCGACGGACACACCGGTGCTCGCGACCCGCCCACCGCTGGACGCCTCCATCGCCTCGGTCATCTCGTTGCCCGTGACCTGCGAACCGCGTGACATCATCGCGAACCGTCTCGACCCGTGGCACGGTGCCTGGCTGCACCCCTACGCCTTCAGTGACCTCACCGTCGACGAGGGTGCGTCAACCCCCGACAAGCTCGTGCTCGACGTCGCCTACCGCCTCGGCCGCACCTTCGCGGTGCCGGTGCGGGCCGAGTTCACCTGCCCCGACTCGCACACCATCATCATGACGATCACCGACGGTGAGGGCACCGGCAGCGTCGTCGAGACCCACGCCACGCCGCTGACCGCCCCCGGGGTGCACCCGGCGCGCACGGTCATGACCGAGGCGGTCATCGCGACGTCCGAGCGGTTCGGCTTCCGGGTCGCCCGCGGGCTCGCCCCCCTGGTCAAGGTGGGCATGCGGGCGTCGGCGACCCAGCTCTGGGCCGATGACCTCGTCTATGCAGCCCGCCTCTACGAACTGCGCCGCGCCGCCGAGCGGTAACGCCGGATGCCGCGTCGGGCCACCCGCGGAACCGCACCCAGGCGTGAGCCCATCGGCACCGACCACACGCCGTGACCGGGCAGTCCCCACCCGGTGAGGAGCAGGTCCGCGGCCATCCAGCCGGTGGTGGCGGCCCGCTCCATGAGGGCCACGGGCAGGTCGCAGCGCACGGCGTCGCCGGCGAGGACGATCGAGGAGTCGGGGGTGCGCACTCCGGGCCGTGAGCGCCACGGCTCTAGCCCGACGAGCACGCAGTCGCGTTCGACCACCCACTCGTCGTGCAGCACCGTCATCGTGGCCGTCTCGGGGTAGACCCGGTGCAGCTCGTGCAGCATCGAGTCGCGCAGCTCACTCTCGACGGTCCCCTCGGGCAGCGCGTAGGCGTGCAGCTCGACGACCGACCCGCCGTGCTCAGCGGTCCACCGGGTGGCGTGGCCCTCGAAGCGCTCGAGCACCGAGATGTTGTCGAGGGGCCCGTAGCCGCTCGTCCCGAGGAACGGTGCCCGCTCGGGCGCCACGAG
>JAGNQK010000225.1 GCA_017989115.1 Dermatophilaceae bacterium
CGATGACCTGCACGTCGGCGGGAAGGGCATCGACCACGGCGCGCGGAGCGAGGCGGTCGAGCACGACGACGTCGGCGCTCGCGAGCAGTTCGCGCCCGCGCACGGTCAACAGCCCGTCGTCGCCCGGCCCTCCACCGACGAGGGCCACCCAGCCGGCGCCGGTGCGACGGGTGCGTCGCCGGGTGTCGACCTGACCGCCGGCGAGCAGGCCCCCCACCGAGCGGGCCACACCGCGGGCCAGGACGGCGTCGTTCCCGGCGTGCACGGCCACGTCGACGGTGCCGTCGGGGGTCGAGACGCGGGCCGTCGCAGGCAGGGCCGCAGTGGCGTCGAGGCACCAGAGGCGGGTCGCGACGGCATCCGCCCGCACGGCCTCGTCGACGGCGACGTCCCCCGAGGCGGCCAGGGCCAGCCAGGCACCGTCGAGGTCGACGGAGCCGGCGTAGTCGCGCTCGGTCCAGGCGACCTCGCCGGTGGCGACGAGGGCGGCGGCGTCCTCACACACCCAGGGCGCGATGACGTGCACCGCGGCCTGCGCGCCGACGAGGGCCACGATGCCGGGAAGCGCCGCGGGGCCGCCACCGACGACGACCACGCGGCGGTCGGTGAGGTCGAGCCCGACGGGAAGGGTCACGGTGACGTCGTGCCGTTCGTGGGGTGCTCTCCCGGGGCGCGTGCGTCGGCCATCACCGCGGCCAGGGTGCGGCCGTCGTCGGGGTCGATGAGCAGGAAGGCACCACCACGGCGTGAGGTCGAGTACTCCTCGACGGGCAGGGGAGCGGCGAAGCGCACCGTCACCCGGCCGATGTCGTTGAGGGCCAGTTCGCCGGCCGGGGCCAGGCGCAGGGCGTCGAGGTCGAGGCGGCCGTCGATCGAGCGCACCATCGCGAGCACCGTGCGGGACCCGTGCTTGACGAGCAGGCGAGCACCGGGGCGCAGCGGCTCGTCGCCGAGCCAGCAGGCGAGCGCGGTCACCTCCTGACGCAGCGGCACGGGGTCGGTGGCGGCGGCGAGGAGGTCGCCGCGACTGACGTCGACGTCGTCGGTGAGGCGGATGGTCACCGACTGCGGGGCTACGGCCACGTCGAGCGACTGCTCACCGAGATCGATCCCCGCAACCGTGGACCGCAGCCCCGACGGGTGCACGACGACCTCGTCGCCGACCCGCACCGAACCCGATGCGAGCTGTCCCGCGTACCCGCGGTACTCCACGTGTTCGGGTGAGCGGGCGGCGCCCTGGGGACGGATGACGACCTGGACCGGCATCCGGAACGACTCGTGCACCGGGTCGGTGTCGGCGGGCAGGGTCTCGAGGAGCTCGAGCAGCGACGGCCCGTCGTACCACGGGGTGTTGGGGGAGCGGTCCACGACGTTGTCCCCGACGAGGGCGGAGACCGGCACGGCGTGCGCGTCGGGGATGCCGAGCTCGGTCGCGATCGCCCGCACGTCGGCGGCCAGGGTGCGGAAGACCTCTTCGCTGTGGGCGACGAGGTCGATCTTGTTCACGGCGATGACGACGTGCGGCACCCGCATGAGGGCCGCGACGGCGAGGTGGCGACGGGTCTGCTCGAGCACTCCCTTGCGGGCGTCGACGAGCAGCACGAGGGCGTCGGCCGTCGAGGACCCGGTGACGGTGTTGCGCGTGTACTGCACGTGGCCGGGACAGTCGGCCAGGACGAACGAGCGCTCGGCGGTCGCGAAGTAGCGGTACGCGACGTCGATGGTGATGCCCTGCTCGCGTTCGGCCCGTAGCCCGTCGGTGAGCAGCGCGAGGTCGGCCGTGTCGAGACCGCGGTCCCGGCTGACCCGCTCCACGGCATCCAGCTGGTCGACGAGGACGGACTTGGAGTCGTGCAGCAGCCGCCCGACGAGGGTGGACTTGCCGTCGTCGACCGATCCGGCGGTCGCGAGGCGAAGCAGGGTCGACATCAGAAATAGCCTTCCTTCTTGCGGTCCTCCATGGCGGCCTCGGAGATCCGGTCGTCGGCGCGGGTCGCCCCGCGCTCGGTCAGCGTGGAGGCCGCGACCTCGGCGACGACGTCGGCGACGGATGCCGCGTCACTGGCCACCGCGCCCGTGCAGGACATGTCACCGACGGTGCGGTAGCGGACCTGCCGGGTCTCGACGCGCTCGCCGGGTCGAGGCTGGGAGTACGGACCGACCGCGAGCAACATGCCGTCACGCTCGAAGACCTCGCGGTCGTGGGCGTAGTACAGGCCGGGCAGGTCGATGTTCTCGCGCTCGATGTAGCGCCACACGTCGAGCTCGGTCCAGTTCGACAGCGGGAACACCCGCACGTGCTCGCCCGGGCGGTGGCGCGGGTTGAAGATGTTCCACAGCTCGGGGCGCTGGTTCTTGGGGTCCCACTGGCCGAAGTCGTCGCGCAGGCTGACGACGCGCTCCTTGGCGCGGGCCTTCTCCTCGTCGCGGCGACCGCCCCCGAAGACCCCGTCGAAGCGGTGCCGGGCGATGGCGTCGAGCAGCGGCTGGGTCTGCAGCGGGTTGCGGGTGCCGTCGGCACGCTCGCGCAGGCGGCCGTCGTCGATCCAGTCCTGGACCGAGGCCACCTCGAGCCGCAGGCCGAGCCGCTCGACGGTGGCGTCGCGATAGGCGAGCACCTCGGGGAAGTTGTGCCCGGTGTCGACGTGCAGCACGGGGAAGGGCACGGGGGCCGGCCAGAATGCCTTGGCGGCGACGTGCAGCATGACCACGGAGTCCTTGCCGCCGCTGAAGAGCAGCACGGGACGTTCGAGCTCGGCGGTGATCTCGCGGATGACGAGCATCGCCTCGCTCTCGAGGACGTCGAGCTGGGTCAGGACCGGGAGGTCGGTGGAGGTCGTGCTCACGGATGTGGATTCCTTCGTCATCGTGGCGCTCATGGGTGCAGCCCGCACTCGGTCTTGGCGAACCCGGCCCAGCGTCCGGCGCGTGGGTCGTCGCCGGGGGCGACGCGCTTCGTGCACGGCTCGCAGCCGATCGAGGGGTACCCGTCGGAGAGCAGGAGGTTCACGGGCACCCGCCGGTCGGTGGCGTAGCCGAGCAGGTCGTCGAACGACCAGGCAGCGAGGGGGTTGAGCTTCACGAGGCCGAACTGCTCGTCGAAGGTGACGAGCGGGGTGTCGGCCCGGGTCGGTCCCTCCTCGCGTCGCACGCCGGTGACCCAGGCCTCGTAACCGGCCAGCGCGGCCTTCAGCGGTTCGACCTTGCGCATCCGGCAGCAGGCGGCGGGGTCGCGGTCGTGCAGCTTCGGGCCGTACTGCGCGTCCTGCTCGGCGACGGTCAGCGTGGGCAGGACGTCGACGATGGTGACGTCGAGCTCGTGCTCGACCTGGTTGCGCGTTCCGTAGGTCTCGGCGAAGTGGTAACCGGTGTCGAGGAAGAGCACGTCGACCCCGGGGGCCTGCTCCGCGACGACGTGGGGGAGCACGGCATCCGCCATGCTGCACGCGACGGCGAGGGTGCCGGGGAAGGTGCGCGCGGCCCACTCCGCGACCTCCGCGGCATCCGCCTCGGTCCCACCCGGACGGTGGGCGGCGGTGAGGAGCCGCTCACCCTCGGTGGCGAGCGCGCGCAACTCGTCGGTGGTGCGCCGGCGGGTCGGGGCGGTGGATGCCGGGGTGGTGGTCGTGGTCTGGTCTGCGCTCATCGCAGCTCCTCCTCGTCGACGCGGTGGGCCCAGGTCGCGAACGTCTCACCGGGTGCGCGCTGGTCCAGCCAGCGGCGGACGAGGCGTTCGACCAGGTCGGGTAGGTCTGCAGCA
>JAGNQK010000226.1 GCA_017989115.1 Dermatophilaceae bacterium
CTGCTCGAGCCGCTCGGCCCGGTGCTCCAGGTAGTAGCGCACGACCGCGCCCGCATCGGGCAGGTGCGGCCCGTGCCCGGGCAGGATCCGCGCCACCGCGCCCGACCCGCAGAGGGCTTCCAGCCGCTCCAGCGAGGCCAGGTATGCCGCGAGCTCACCATCCGGCCAGGCCACCACCGTGGTGCCCCGGCCGAGGATCGAGTCGCCGGTGAGCAGGGCGCATTCGGCGGGAAGGAGGAAGCTCACCGAGTCGCTCGTGTGCCCGGGAGTGGTGACGACGACGAGGTCCAAGCCGCCGACGGAGACCATGTCACCGTCGGCGAGGTCGTCGTGGCCGGTGCCGATCGCCCGGATCGCCCGGGTCCGCGCCCCGGACAGCTCCGCGAACCGGGCCGCCGCCTCGGCGTGGTCGGCGTGGTCGTGGGTGAGCAGGGTGAGCCCGACCCGACCGCCGTCACGCCGGACGACCTCGAGCACCCGCGCGAGATGGTCCTCGTCGAGCGGCCCGGGGTCGACGACGATGCACTCCTGCGCGCCCGGCTCGCGCAGCACCCACGTGTTGGTGCCGTCGAGGGTCATCACGCCAGGATTCGGCGCGAGCACGCAATGGGCCCGATCGGTCACCTGCCCAGAGGCCCAGGTGGGCGGCACCGGCGGGAGGGTGAGGGTCACCCTCGCGGGGCCTTGGTGCCGGCAAAGTCGACCCGCATGACCGCGTCGCCGGTTTCATCGACGACGAGCTCGGGCATGATCCGCCGGATCACGGGCTCGTGCTCGAAGAAGTCGGCCGCCGACTGGGCCCGGGTGAGGTCCTCCAGGCAGACCAGCGTTGGCGGCAGGACGATCGCGCGCCCGTCGGCGTAGTCCGCGAGGACCGCAGCCGGGTCGAACCACCCCGAGTGATCGGCCTCGCTCGTATCCCCGTCGATGGCTCGGCCCTCCGGCATGAGCGCGACGAAGAAGCGGGTGTCGAACCGGCGCGGCTCGAAGACCGGGGTGACCCAATGCGCGTGCGCCCGCAAGAGGTCGGTGCGCAGGCACAGCCCGTGCCGCAGCAGGACGTCGCTCAGCGACAACTCCCGGGCCACCAGCCCGGCCCGGACCTGCTGCCATTCGGGGCTGGAGACGTCGACGAGCGGACCGTCCTCGGCAGCGCTGGCGAACAGCACCCCGCACTCCTCGAAGACTTCGCGCACGGCCGCGACGACGAGCATCCGGGTGGAGTCCTCGTCGGCGCCGAGCCGGACCGACCACTCGAAGACGCCTGGTCCGGCCCACGGCAGCGCCACCCCGTCCCGGGAGTCCACGCCGCCACCCGGGAAGACGATCGTGCTCGGAGCGAAGGCCATCGACGCGACCCGGCGTAGCAGGAACACCTCGACTGGGCTGGCGCCGACCGCCTCCTGCCCCGCGGTGTCTCTGACGATCATCACCGTCGCTGCCGGGCGCACCGGAGCAGGGTCGCCGTGCTCCCCCGTGAGCCAGGCCTGCGCCGTCGACCGAAGCGCCGGCGTATTGCCCGTCGAGAAGTCCCGGATCATGCCACCCTCCGTGGGGTCAGTCGCGGACGGCGACGATGAGCTCAACCTCGACGGGGGCATCCAGCGGCAGCGCTGCGACGCCGACGGCCGACCGGGCATGCTTGCCCGCGTCGCCGAACGCAGCGCCGAACAACTCGCTCGCGCCGTTGACGACACCCGGCACGGCGACAAACGACGGGTCGACAGCGACGAAGCCGACGACCTTGACGACCCGCACGACCTTGTCGAGGTCACCGATGACCGACTTCACCGCGGCGATGCCGTTGAGCGCGCAGAACGCCGCGAGCTCCTTGGCCTGCGCCGGGCTCACCAAGCCAGGGCCCTCACCGACCCTGCCGGTGGCAGGCATCGCGCCGTTGCGCATCGGCAACTGCCCCGACACGAAGACCCAGTCGCCCTGCCGGACCGCGGGGACGTATGCCGCGACCGGCGGCACGACCTCCGGCACGGCATACCCGAGCGCGGCCAGGCGCTCCTCGACGGCGCTCACGACGGGCTCCCAGGCACGGGGCGCTTGAGGTAGGCCACCAACCCGGTGCCGTCCGGCCCGGGCACCACCTGGACGAGCTCCCACCCGTCGCGGCCCCAGTTGTCGAGGATGGCCTTGGTCGCGTGCACGATGAGCGGCACCGTCGCGTACTCCCACGAAGTCATGCCCGCCACTCTAACGTCGCGACCCCCGCTCCTCCCCCGGTCGGCGGCTGACGGACGGCCACGCCCGCGCGCACGACGACGGCGATGCCGAGCGGGCCGCGCGACGGCATACATTGGGGGTATGCCGCCCGCCCCCGATCCCGTGCGCGCGGACGGTTTCCCCGGAGTCCGCTTGCACGTGGTCACCGGCAAGGGCGGCACCGGCAAGACGACGGTTGCCGCGGCGCTGGCCGTCGCGCTCGCCAGCCGCGGGAAGCGGGTCCTGCTCGCCGAGGTCGAGGGGCGCCAAGGGATCAGCCAGACCTTCGACGTGCCGCCGCTGCCGACGACCGAGACCCGCGTGGCCGGCGGCAGCCAGGGCGGCGAGGTGGTCGGGTTGGCCGTCGACGCCAAGACCGCACTGCTGGAATACCTCCAGCTGTTCTACAAACTCGGGCGCGCGGGCGGGGTGCTGGAGCGGTTCGGGGCCATCGACTTCGCGACGACCATCGCGCCGGGCGTGCGTGACCTGCTGCTCATCGGCCGGATCTATGAGGCGAGTCGGCGGCGACTGGATGCCAAGCACCACCGCGGCAGCCTGCCCGAGGAGCTGGCCTACGACGCGATCGTCCTTGACGCCCCACCGACCGGCCGGATCCCACGGTTCCTGTCCGTCGGTGAGGAGGTGGCCGATCTCGCCCGGATGGGGCCGATCCACAGCCAGGCCGGCTCGATCACCGAGGTGCTGCACTCGGGCGCCACCCGGGTCCACGTCGTCACCCTGCTCGAGGAGATGCCCGTGCAGGAGACCGTCGACGCGGTCGCCGAGCTGCGAGCCCTCGGTATGCCGGTCGGTGCCGTCATCATCAACCAGACCCGGTCGCGTGAGGACGTCGACCCGGCGCTGGACGCTGTCGACGGGGACGCTGTCGACGGGGACCCTGTTGACGTGGACCTCGACCTGGCCGAGGATCTCGCATCGGTCGGGCTGGACCTGCCCGAGGCCACCCTCGACGCCCTCCTCGGCCAGGTGCGCGAGCACGCCGAGCGGGTCGCTCTTGAGGTCGAACAGCTCGCGGTCCTGCAGGACCTGGGCCAACCGCTGGTCACCGTGCCGTTCCTCATCGACGGCGTCGACCTGGACGCCATCACCGAGATCGCCGACCTGCTGGCCGACCAAGGGATGGTGTCCTGAGATGGCGCGTACCCCCACGCTGGACATCGACGCGATGCTGGCTGACCGGCATACCCGGATTGTCGTCTGCTGCGGGTCTGGCGGCGTGGGCAAGACGACGACCGCCGCCGCGCTCGCTCTGCGGGCCGCCGAGCAGGGGCGCCGGGTCGTCGTGCTGACCATCGACCCAGCGCGTCGCCTGGCCCAGTCGCTCGGCCTCACCGAGCTCGACAATGTGCCGCGGCTGGTCACCGGCCTGGCGCCCGAGGCCGTGCCCGGGGGCAGCCTCGACGCGATGATGCTCGACATGAAGCGGACCTTCGACGAGGTCGTGCTCGCCCACTCGACGCGCGAGGCCGCTGAGCAGATCCTCGCCAACCCCTTCTACCAAGCCGTGTCGTCCTCGT
>JAGNQK010000227.1 GCA_017989115.1 Dermatophilaceae bacterium
CGATGGCCAAGATGCTCGACGAGCAGGCCCGGCGTCAGAAGGCGGCCAAGCTCATCGCGGTGGTGCGCCACGCCCTCGGGGTCCAGCGGCTCGACGGGCTGCGCGCCCTCGACGTCGGCTGCTCGGCGGGGTTCATCGCCGACGAGCTCGCCCTCGCCGGGGCGACGACGACGGGCGTCGACATCGACGAGCCCGGGCTGGCGAAGGCCCGGGCCCGCTTCGGCGACCGGGTCGACTTCCGGGTGGCCCGCGGCGAGGCGCTGCCGTTCGACGACGACACCATGGACATCGTCGTGCTCAACCACATCTACGAGCACGTGGTCGACCCCGAAGCCGTCGTCGCCGACATCCACCGGGTGCTGCGCCCGGGCGGGGTGCTCTACCTCGGCATCGGCCACCGCTGGCAGGTGATCGAGCCGCACCACCGGCTGCCGTTCCTGTCGTGGCTGCCGCGTGGCGCCGCGGACCGCTACATGCGGCTCACCGGCAAGGGCGAGCACTACTACGAGCGCTACTACACCCCGGCCGGGTTGCGCCGCCTCTTCGCCGACTTCGACGTGTGGGACTACACCGTGCCGGTGCTGTCCGACCCCAGCGCCTTTGCCGCCGGCGACAACGTGCCGGCGTGGTCCAGCCGGGTGCCGCCGGCCGTGTTCCGGGCGGCGCTCCCGCTCGTGCCGACCTACGTGTGGGCTGCCTTCAAGGGTGCCTCGACCCCGAGCGGGCCCGCCCTGCGGGTGGCTCCCCGTCACCTCGGCTCCTGAGTCAAGGAGGCGACCCGCTCGGATGCCGGTGCAGGAGAGTCGTTCGCGGGTGGTTCGCACCTCCCGCCCGGTGCCGCTCGGGGCGGTGGTCTCGGTGTTCCGCCGGGGTGGCGGAGACCCCACGAGCCGGCGCGACCATGACGCCTGGTGGTTCGGCTGGCTCACGCCCGACGGCGCGGTGACGCTCAGGCTGTCGGTCTCCGCTGCTGCGGGCGAGGTGGCGGCGCAGGCCTGGGGGGCCGGCTCGGGGTGGGCCCTCGAAAAGGTGCCCGACCTCGTGGGTGAGCGTGACGACCCCACGGGGTTCGAGCCGCTCCATGCCCCGGTGGGGGAGGCGTGGCGGGTCTTTCCAGGGTGGCGGGTGCCGCGCTCGGGCCTGGTGCTCCAGGCGCTGGTGCCGTCGGTGATCGAGCAGAAGGTGACCGGGCAGGAGGCCTTCTCGGGGTACCGGCGACTGGTGACCCGCTTCGGGGAGCCTGCCCCCGGGCCTGGATCCGACCTCGGTCTGCGGGTACCACCGACGGCGGCGGGGTGGGCCGGCATCCCCTCGTGGGAGTGGTTGGCCGCCGGGGTTGATCCGGCGCGCTCGCGCACCGTGGTGCGGTTGGTTCGTCATGCGGGGCGGATCGAGGAGTGTGCCGACCTGCCGGTGGAGGCTGCCCGTGCTCGGCTGCAGGCGCTGCCGGGCGTGGGCCGCTGGACGTGGGCCGAGGTGGCGCAGCGGGCGCTGGGGCTGGCCGACGAGGTGAGCTTCGGCGACTACCACGTGGCCAAGAACATCGGCTGGGTGCTGACCGGCACGCCCGTCGACGACGAGGGGCTGGCGGAGTTGCTTCAGCCGTATGCCGGGCACCGCTACCGCGTGCAGCGGCTGCTCGAGCTGGCGGGAGCGAACCGGCCTCGACGTGGCCCGCGGATGTCGCCGCGAACCCACCTGCCGGTGCGCGGGCGCTGATCGGACCTGGTGTCGGGTGGCTCGCGGAGGGGGCGCCTGGTGGGGTGGGGTGTCAGGGGCGCGGTTGGTTGGGCGGCTTGCATCCCTTGGTGCTGGAGTCGTTGCCGGCTGAAAGGAATTCCTTGCCCGGGGAAACGACCCTGTGCAGCACCCCCTGGGGCTCCCTCAGGATTGCCGGGGAGCGTGCGATGTGACCGCTGGCTCATGTTCCGAGAGCGTCAGCGTCACGGAGAGCGGACCTCTCGCAGTGACGATGGCGCGCAGGCCCTCACTGTGTGCCGCGACCTCGAGGCGGGTCACGAGGCGGCCGAGCTCGTAGTCCTCGGGCGCGGCGAGGGTGATCTCGGCGACGCCTGCTCCGCGGGCCCCGTCCTGCGTGGTGTCCTTGGCGGCGTCGGCACCCCGTGCCGATCGGACGTCGACGTCGGCCGACCCCTCGGGGACCTCGAGCAGGGCCAGCGCGACGACGCGACCCACCCGGGCCGCCATGTCGTCGTGGCCACCGGCCGATGCGACGCCCACCTCGAGCGCCTCGTCGCTGCCCGGCGCCGCACCTAGCGCAGTCCGCACCGCCTCGACGTGCCCGAGGGCGAACCAGTCCCCGGGGCCGGTGCGCACGAGCCGGCGGGCACCCTCCGCCGAGGCGTCGAAGCAGGCCGGGTCCAGCCCGCGCACGAGCGCGGCGGGGATGCCGTTCGCCTTCCCCTTGACGAGGTCGGCGGCTGCCGCGACCTCGTCCGCGACCGCGCGCATGGTCACCGCGAGCGGGCGCCCGTCGTGGTCGGCGCCGCCGCGCAGGTCCTCGAGAACGTGCAGGCCGGCGCTGCCCAGGGCGAAGTCGGTGAGCCCTCCACGCCAGGCACGGCCCGCGGTGTCGCTCAGCACGACCGCGAACGGCGTCGCGGCGTCCAGACCGAGCACGGCGAGCGCGTCCGAGCGCAACCGTTCGGCCACGGCATCCGGGTCATCCGGCAGCACCAGCAGGGTGGCGGACGGCCCGGTGTTCGACGCGTCGACACCGGCCGCGGCCATGACCGGCCCGGCCACCGACTCGACGACGCGGGTCGGTCGACCGTCGGCCCAGCGCTCGGCGACGACGCGCACGGTCCCGGCCGCGACGGCATCCACCTTCGAGCCGCTCCAGGTCAGGCCCAGCGACTTCGACGCCACCTTGCTCGAGACGACGAGGCAGTCTCCGGCACCGAGCGAGACCCCGTCGCGGGCGAGGGCGTCGACGACGAGACGCGCGACGTCGGACCCGGCCACGACCTCCCCGATGCCACGAACCCCGACCACGGTGAGTGCCGGCGCCGGTGAGCCCGCAGCGTCGAGGTGCCCCGGCATCCGCGGGTCACTCACGCGCGCACCGCGTCGGCGAGGCACAGCGCGTGGGCGGCGATGCGGGCGGTCGCCTCGACGTCGGTCATCAGCAAGGGCCCGTCGAACGCCTCGACCCGGGCGCGGGCGCGGGTGGTGGCGTCGGCGGGATCGACGAGCCAGCCGTCGAGGAAGTCCTCGTACAGGCCCGCGACGGCCTGGGCCGTCGAGTCGATGCCGATCGTGCTCAGGCAGGCGTCGGCGTGTCCGCGGATCGGCCGGCCCGAGATGAGGGGGGAGATACCGACGACGGGAGCAGTGGTGCCGCGCAGGGCGTCCCGCACCCCCGGCACCCCGAGGATGATGCCGATCGAGACCACCGGGTTGCTCGGCGGCAGCAGCACGACGTCGGCGGAGCGGATCGCGTCGAGCACGCCCGGGGCGGCGGTGGCGCGGTCGAGGCCGGCCACGACGAACCGCTGCGCCGGGATCGAGGCCTGGTGGCGCACCCACCACTCCTGGAAGTGGATCGCCCGCTCGGCAGCACCGTCGCCCTCGCCGTCACCGTCGGCCACGACCACGTGGGTCTCGACGGGGACGTCGGACATCGGCAGCAGCGTGATCCGTCGTTCGGGCAGTCCCCAGCGGGCCGCCAGGCGCGCGGTCACCTCGCTGAGCGGCACCCCCTGACCCA
>JAGNQK010000228.1 GCA_017989115.1 Dermatophilaceae bacterium
ATTGGCGCTGCGCCGGACTCCCGCGACGCGCGCACGGTGGTTCGACGACTTCGTGCGCGCATCCGTCGAACGTGACGCCCTTGAGCTGGGCAGAGTCCGTGAGCGTCAGGCCATGGCTGACTTACTGGCGCACTTGGCCGCACAAACGGGTCAGTTGCTCAACGTGACCAAGGCCGCTCAGGCCGTCGGAGTCAGCCGCCCGACAGTGGAGAACCACCTGCGCCTCTTGGAGGACCTGTTCCTCCTCGTGCAGCTCCCCGCCTGGGGTCGGACGCTGCGATCACGGGTCAACGCCAAACCGAAAGTTCACGTTGTCGACTCCGGACTGGCGGCTCGGCTACTTCGCCTCAACCCCGACAAGCTCGCCGGGCTCGACCCCTCAGCACTGACCGACTTCGGGCACCTGCTGGAGACCTTCGTCATCGGCGAGGTACGCAAACAAGCGTCCTGGCTGAACGAGGCCGTCGCGCTGGGGCACTGGCGCACCAGCGACGGCGCCGAGGTTGACCTCGTGATCGAATACGACGACGGCACCGTGATCGGCCTCGAGGTCAAAGCCAGCGAACGCGCTCCCGCTGCCGAGTTCCGCGGCCTCGCCCAACTCCGCGACGCACTTGGACCACGATTCGCCGCCGGGATCATCCTCACCACTGGGCGCCGCTCCTACACCTACGCCGACAGGCTCCACGTCATGCCCATCGACCGGCTGTGGACCCCAGTGAGACCAACCACAAGGTCCTGACCAGCAGCGCACCAGAACTCTTCAAGCCGCCGGCTCCTTTGCGCTCGACGACGAGCCGGCGCCTCATCTGACGGGTGCCCCACGCAGAAGTTCGGATCGCACGCAGTAATTACCGGGCGCGATCCGAAGTACTGCGTTCTCAGCCGAGGAGGCGGTGGCGCTGGCGGCCTTCCGCGTCGAAGTTCGCCGGGTCGAGCCACGTGTCGAGCCGCTCACGCACCGCCGGCCACTCGCCGTCGAGCAGCGAGAACCAGGCCGTGTCCCGGTTCCGCCCCTTGGTGACCATCGCCTGCCGAAAGACCCCTTCGAAGGTGTACCCCAGCCGCTGCGCAGCCCGCCGCGACCCCGCGTTGAGCGCATCGCACTTCCACTCCAACCGGCGGTAGACGAGGCCGTCGAAAACGTGCCCCATGAGCAGCCGCTGAGCCTCGGTCGACGCCACCGTCCGCATCAGCGGTGCACCGAAGTTCACCCCACCGATCTCGATCGACCCGTTCGCCGGGTCGATCCGCATCAACGACATGACCCCCGCCGCACGCCCGTCGACCAGCACCGCGAACGTCAACCACCCCGGCGTGGCGACCATCGAATCGACAAGGGCCCCAACGGCATCCACGCCGTCAGGCCGCTCCATCGACAGGTACGTCCAGTGCGCGTCATCCGTGCCGGCCCACGCCTCGACCAAACCACCCACGTGAGCACTCGACAACGGCTCGAGCACGCAGGTGCGCCCCGTCAGCACCACCCCCGCCGGCACCGGCCGCGGCGTCCACCCCGGCACCGGCGCACCGACAGGCTGCGCCTGGACACCAGAACCACCAGCAACACCAGGGCTCACGAGCCGAGAGCCCCGGTCGGCAGGTCGAACCACAGCAGGTGCTCGAAGTCGTCGGACAGCCCCGACGCGTGCGACGCCAGGTCAGGCGGGGTCGCCGCCGCCAGGATCGCCGCCCCGTCGGCGAGGTGCTGCGCGAGCAGCTCCTCGCCGCCGCGGTTGTCCGAGCGCGGCACCCGCATCGACCCGTCCTCACCGTACGAGATGGCCCCCAGCCGGATCGGCGGCTCGACGACCCCGTCGCGGTGCCGCCACATCCCGGTGAGTGGGTCGAAGACGTAGTCACCGAGCAACCGCCAGCCGTCGCGCGCGACGAGGCGAACGGCATCCACGACGTAGTCCGCGACGGTGTCGGAGATGAAGTAGTTGAAGTTCACCCGCACCCAGCCGGGTTTGATGCCCTCGCAGCCGCCGGTGATCTCGCGCTCGAACTCGTGCGAGCGCTCGATGTCGATGCCGAGCAGCCGGTGGCCGTAGGGCCCCGCGCACGAGCACCCACCGCGCGCCTGGATGCCGAACAGGTCGTTGAGCAGGGCGACGACGAAGTTGTGGTGCAGCCAGTGACCCGAGGGCGCCCGCACGACGAACGAGACGATCGACAGCCGCGGCGCGTCGAGGTTGCCGAGGATCTCGATGGCCGGCTCGGCCCGCCAGGCCTCGACGGCGCGCGAGAGCAGCCGCTCCTCGTGGGCGCGGATCGTCTCGACCCCGACCGCCTCCTTGAGCTGGAACACCAGCCCAGCGCGCACCGACTCGATGATCGCCGGTGTGCCACCCTCCTCGCGGTGCGCGGCGTCGGTGACGAACGCGTGGTCCTCGGGGTTGACGTACGCGACCGTGCCACCGCCGGGCACGACGGGCACCCGGTTGCCGAACAGCTCGCGCCGGGCGATGAGCACCCCGGGCGTCGACGGCCCACCGATGAACTTGTGTGGCGACAGGAAGATCGCGTCCTTGTACGCGGCCGGGTCGCCGCCCACCGGCGCGGTCATCTCGATGTCGACGTACGGCGCCGCCGCCGCGAAGTCCCAGAACGCGAGCGCCCCGTGCTCGTGCAGCAGCGCCGACACCCCGTGCGTGTCCGAGACGATGCCGGTGACGTTGGATGCCGCGCTGAACGAGCCGATCTTCAGCGGCCGGTCGGCGTACTCCTCCAGCCGGGCGCGCAGGTCGTCGCGGCACACCCCGCCGTCGGCGTCCTCGCGGATGGTGACGACGTCGGCGATCGACTCGCGCCACGGGATCTCGTTGGAGTGGTGCTCGTAGGGGCCGATGAAGACCACCGGTCGCTGGTCGCGCGGGATCGCCTCGGTCAGGTGCCAGCGGTCCTCCAGCGCCGACGGGATGCGCAGCCCGAGCACCCCGATGAGCTTGTCGATCGCCCCGGTGCACCCCGACCCCGCGAAGACGACCACCGTGTCGGCGTCGCCGTGAACGGCATCCGCGATGATCCGCCGCGCGTCCTCGCGAAGGCGGGTCGTCTGCAGGCCGGTGCCGCTGGACTCGGTGTGCGTGTTGGCGTAGCCGGGCAGCACCTCGTCGCGAATGAAGTCCTCGATGAAGGTCAGGGCACGACCGGATGCCGTGTAGTCGGCGTAGGTGACGCGTCGCCGCCCGTAGGGGGTCGTCATCACGTGGTCCTCGCCGATGACGGAGTCGCGGATGCGACGCACCAGGGCTTCCTGCGCGGCGCTCGAGGTGGCGGGGGTGTGCTGCTCGGCCATGGGGTCAGGGTCTCACGGGCCGTGGGGCCCCGGCAGCCCGTCGCAGTGGCTCGTCGAGTGTTTTGCACACCTGTGCATATTGCACTTACCGTGAGGCCATGTCATCCCCGGCCACCGCCTCACCTGCGGGCTCCGGCATGCGGGCGAGCAAGCGCGAGCGCACCGCGCGCGACCTCGCCGAGGCGGCCTACGCCGTCGTGCGCGATGTCGGGTTCGACGCGGTGACGGCGGATGCCGTGGCCGACCGTGCCGGAGTCTCTCGCCGCACCTTCTTCAACTACTACCCCTCGGTCGAGTCGGTGTTCACGGCGAGCGTCGCCGCCTTCTTCGACTCCGTCGGCGAGCGACTCGACGCCCGCCCGGCCGACGAGGACGTGCTCGACAGCGCCGTGACCGTCATCACCGACCCCGGTGACGTCGA
>JAGNQK010000229.1 GCA_017989115.1 Dermatophilaceae bacterium
GCCGCCGATGACCAAGGACGCCGTCGCCGGCCGCATCCGGCGACTGCTCGCCATGGCCGACAAGCGAGCGGCCGACGACGGCATCCCGAACACCGAGGCCGGGCTCACCCCGGACATGCTCGACGCCTGAGTCGTCTCATGCGCAAGCGGTTACTCGCCCGTACTCCGGACGCCGAGCAACGGCATCCGAGGTGGGTCTAGGGTTAGTGACGAAACCCCTGAGTGCCGCTCATCGGCGGCACCATTCGATGAGTGGAAGGCAGCACATACCGTGACCGTTCGCGTAGGGATCAACGGCTTCGGCCGCATCGGCCGCAACTTCTTCCGGGCTGTCCAGGCCTCCGGCGCCGACATCGAGATCGTCGCCGCCAACGACCTGATGGACAACAAGGCCATCGCGCACCTGCTCAAGTACGACTCGGTGCTCGGTGTGCTCGCCGACGACGTCTCCTCGACCGAGGACTCGATCACGGTGGGCGACAAGACGATCAGGATCTTCGCCGAGAAGAACCCTGCCGACATCGCCTGGGGCGACGTGGGCGCTGACATCGTCATCGAGTCCACCGGCTTCTTCACCGACGCCACCAAGGCGCACGCCCACATCGACGGCGGTGCCAAGAAGGTCATCATCTCGGCGCCGGCCTCCAACGAGGACGCCACGTTCGTCATGGGTGTCAACCACCAGGACTACGACCCGGCCAACCACCACGTCATCTCCAACGCGTCCTGCACGACGAACTGCCTGGCCCCCATGGCCAAGCCGCTGTCCGACGAGCTCGGCATCGTCAAGGGCCTGATGACCACGGTGCACGCCTACACCTCCGACCAGAACCTGCTCGACGGCCCGCACCGCGACATGCGCCGCGCCCGCGCCGCCGCGCTGTCGATCATCCCGACGAGCACCGGTGCCGCCAAGGCCATCGGCCTGGTCATGCCCGAGCTGAAGGGCAAGCTCGACGGCTACGCCCTGCGCGTGCCCACCCCGACCGGCTCGGCCACCGACCTCACCTTCGAGGCCGGCCGCGAGACCACCGTCGAAGAGGTCAACGCGATCGTCAAGGCTGCTGCCGAGGGTCCGCTCAAGGGCTTCCTGAAGTACACCGAGGACCCGATCGTCTCGGCCGACATCGTCACCGACCCGAGCTCGTGCATCTTCGACTCCGGTCTGACCAAGGTCATCGGAACCCAGGTCAAGGTCGTCGGCTGGTACGACAACGAGTGGGGCTACTCCAACCGCCTCATCGACCTGACGCTCCTCGTCGGCAAGAGCCTCTGAGAGCGCGGGGCCGAGTCGATCATGGGTGACCTCTCGTCGTTGGGCGACGTGCGCGGCAAGCGCGTCCTCGTCCGCTCCGACCTCAACGTGCCGCTCGACGGCACGACGATCACGGACGACGGCCGCATCCGGGCCTCGGTCCCGACCATCTCCGCCCTGGCCGAGGCGGGCGCACGCGTCATCGTGTGCGCCCACCTCGGTCGGCCCAAGGGTGCCCCGGAGGACAAGTACTCCCTGGCGCCCGTCGTCGGGCGGCTCTCCGAGCTGCTCGGACGCCCGGTGGCCTTCGCCACCGACACCGTCGGCGAGAGCGCGCGCGCGACCGTCGACGCGCTGGGGGACGGCGACGTCGCCCTGCTCGAGAACCTGCGGTTCAACGCGGGGGAGACCGCCAAGGTCGACGAGGAGCGTGCCGAGTTCGCCGACGCCCTCGCCGCCCTGGCCGACGCCTACGTCTCCGATGGTTTCGGGGTCGTGCACCGCAAGCAGGCATCGGTCTACGACATCGCCACGCGACTGCCGTCCGCCATGGGTGGCCTCGTCGCCACCGAGGTCGACGTCCTCAAGCGCCTGACCGTCGACCCCGAGCGCCCGTATGCCGTCGTGCTCGGTGGGGCCAAGGTCGCCGACAAGCTCGCCGTCATCGACAACCTCATGAACACCGCGGATCGCCTCCTCATCGGGGGCGGCATGCTCTTCACCTTCCTCGCGGCCCAGGGCCACGAGATCGGTAAGAGCCTGTTCGACGCCGACAGCGTCGACGCGTGTCGTGACTACCTGCGTCGCGCGGAGGAGACCGGCGTCGAGATCGTGCTGCCCGTCGACGTCATCTGCGGTCGCGAGTTCTCCGCCGACACCGAGACCGTCACCGTGGCCGCCGACGCCATCCCCGCCGACATGATGGGCCTGGACATCGGCCCGGCCTCGGCGCAGCTGTATGCCGAGAAGCTCGCCGACACGCGCACGGTCTTCTGGAACGGGCCCATGGGCGCCTTCGAGATGGCCCCGTTCGCCGAAGGCACGCGCCGTCTCGCCCAGGCGCTGGTCGACGTCACTGCCCAGGGTGCCCTCACCGTGGTCGGCGGTGGCGACTCCGCAGCCGCGGTGCGCCAGCTCGGCTTCGAGGACGCCCAGTTCGGACACATCTCCACCGGTGGTGGTGCCTCCCTCGAGTACCTCGAGGGCAAGGAACTGCCCGGTATCGCCATCCTCACGAAGGAGCACTGACGCATGACCTCCGGCCGCACCCCCCTGCTCGCGGGCAACTGGAAGATGAACCTGGACCACCTCCAGGCCACGCACCTCGTGCAGAAGCTCGACTGGACGCTCAAGGACGGCAAGCACGACTTCGGCGCGGTCGAGGTCGCGGTGCTGCCGCCGTTCACCGACCTGCGCAGCGTGCAGACCCTCATCGACGGTGACCGGCTCGAGCTGAAGTTCGGCGCGCAGGACCTCTCGGTGCACGACGCCGGGGCCTACACCGGTGAGATCAGCGGCGCGTTCCTCGCCAAGCTGGGCTGCTCCTACGTCGCGGTCGGGCACAGTGAGCGTCGCGAGTACCACCACGAGGACGACTCCGTGGTCAACGCGAAGGTCAAGGCCGCCTATCGGCACGGCATCACGCCGATCTTCTGCTGCGGCGAGGGCCTGGAGATCCGTCAGGCCGGCACCCACGTCGAGCACGTCCTCGCGCAGGTCGAGGCCGGGCTGGACGGCCTGTCCGTCGAGGACGCCCGCAGCATCGTCGTCGCCTACGAGCCCATCTGGGCGATCGGCACCGGCGAGGTGGCGACCCCCGAGGACGCGCAGGAGGTCTGCGCGGCGATCCGTACCAAGCTCGCCGAGCTCTACAGCGGCGACGTGGCGGACGGCATCCGGGTTCTCTACGGCGGTTCGGTGAAGTCGAGCAACGTGGCGGCCATCATGGCCAAGGAGGACGTCGACGGCGCCCTCGTCGGCGGGGCCTCGATCGACCCGGCCGAGTTCGCCGCGATCTGCCGCTTCCGGGACCACCTCGCCACGGCCTGACGTCCCCCTGACCGGGGTCGCCGCCTTCAGCGGTTATCCTTGAGCGGTTGTCCCCCCGATCTCGCACGAAGGACTCTCACGTGGATGCGGTTCGCATCGGCCTCCAGGTACTCCTGGTCCTCGGTGGCCTGTTCTTGACCCTGCTCATCCTGATGCACAAGGGCAAGGGCGGTGGCATGTCCGACATGTTCGGTGGTGGCATGTCCAGCTCGCTCGGTGGGTCGTCGGTTGCCGAGCGCAACCTCGACCGGATCACCATCGGGGTGGCCCTCGTGTGGTTCACCTGTGTCGTGGGTCTGGGCGTCCTCGAACGCTTCGCCGTCTAGGTCAGGGAGCAGTCATGGCAGGTGGAAACGCGATTCGTGGTTCGCGCGTCGGTGCGGGCCCCATGGGTGAGGCCGAGCGCGG
>JAGNQK010000230.1 GCA_017989115.1 Dermatophilaceae bacterium
GCGGTGTAGAGGATCTCGGCGGCCTTGCTCCCGGCGGTGCGGGTCGACTCCAGGTCGACCGTGATGAAGTCAGCGAGCAGACCCGGCGCGATGGCGCCGCCGTCATACCACCCCAGGCTCTGATAGCCGTGCACCGACCCACACCGGATGAGCTGAGCGGTCGAGATCCGGCCACGCTCCCCGCTGTCCAGGCGTTCGTGCATCTCCAACTCACGCAACTCGACGAACGGGTCGATAAAGGCGTGTTGATCGGTGCCGATCGCGACCGGCACGCCCGAGTCGAGCAAGCGACGGACCTGGGGGATGCCGTCGGCCATGTCCTGCTCGGACGTCGGGCAGACGACGACCTGGCACTCGGTGTCGGCGAGGAGACTGACGTCGCGCTCGGTGAGATGGGTGGCGTGGACCGCAGTGAGCTCCTGGCCGAGGGCGTCGATGTCAGCAAGCAGCTCGGTCGGAGTCATGCCATAGAACATCTGACAGGCGAGGTTCTCAGCCGGTTGCTCGGAGACATAGATGTGCAGGGGCTGGTCACCGACGAGCTGCACGGCATACGCCGCCTCTTCCCGGGGGACCGCCCGGATGGAGTGGATGGCGGCGCCACGGCGCAAGAGCTCGGTCTGCTCGACGCGGGCCATCCGGCTCGCCCAGGCTTCGACGCTCCCGTCGCTGAACCGCTGCTGGACGCCAGCCGTCGGCAGGTGCCCTTCTGAGGTGAGCCCTCCGCGCAGGTAGAGGGTGTCCAGGAGGGTGAGCCGGATGCCGACCTCCGCAGCCGCCTTGGTGAGGGCCGCGCCCATCGCGTTGGGGTCGGCATACGGGACGCCGTCGGGGCCGTGGTGCAGGTAGTGGTATTCGCCGACCGTCGTGAAACCGGCCAGCGCCATCTCGGCATACGTCGCCCGGGCCAGGGCGAGATAGAGGTCGGGGTTGAGCCGGTCCGCGACCTCGTACATCCGGGCCCGCCACGCGATCCCGTTGTCGCCGTCGCTCTGGGTGCGCCCACGCAGGGCACGCTGGAAGACGTGAGAGTGGGCGTTGGCCAGCCCGGGAAACACGACCCCGCGCAGCTTGACGTCCTCGGGTTGCCGGGCGGCGCGGGGCTCGACCGACACAAACCGGCCCTCGTCGACGACCAGACGCACGCCACGGGCCAGCCCTGAGGGCAGCCACACGTGCTCGGCCCAAAACGACGTCACGACACTCCTAGCGACCGCTTGTTCACGCACTCGGGTGCACTCGACATCCACGGTGGTGCTGCGACGTGCACCTCCATCCTGACACTGCCGGTCGGCTTTGTGCGCCACTAGGGGTGAAGGTCCTGCCCCGGCGAGTTGGGGCGAGCGGCATACCCTGGCGCCGGTCGTCGTCAGTGGGTCCGGCGACGGGACGGGCCGCCCAGCGAGGCCCACACGGTGCGACCGTGCTTCTCGTCGGCGACACCCCACTCGTGGGCGAGGCTCCGCACGATGCGCAGACCGCGGCCGGAACTCGACCACAGCGCCGGAGGCGCCGGCCGGGGCGTGGACGGTCCGCCACCATCGGACACCTCGACCTCGACCACTCCGGCCTTGGTCTTCCATCTGACCCGCAGGGTCCCATCGGTCAACGGGCGAGCGTGCCGTAGCGCGTTGGAGACGAGCTCGGCCACAACGATCTCGGCCTCGTCGATGACCTGGGCGGACACGCCCAAGCCGGTGAGGTCGTCGACGAGAGTGCGCCGGATCTGGGGGGCGACGTGAGCGCTCCACGGCATACGGACCGTGCGCGGCGCCTCCGGATCGGTGGGCCGAGTCGATTCGTCTGTCACTGACGCGCCTTTCACGTGCGATCGGCGCCGCAGCCGCCGACGCCCCCCACCTTAGCCGGGGGCGTGCACCGCGGCGAGTGCGCCGGACGGCGGGGGCGTGCCGGGGAACGGCTCGCCGCGACCGATCGCGTCTATCGTGACCCGGTGACCCTTCGACCAAGGCATCGTGCGCGGCGAGGGTGTCCGGCCGCCCGGGTGCGCCGGTCGGCCGCTCACACGTCCCACGGCCTGGGCGTTGTTCGGTCGTGAGCCTGCCACCCTTCCAACGCCTCGTCGACGCGCACTGGCGTGACGTCGCCAGGTTGGCCCACGCCCTCGTCGGTCCCGATGACGGCGACGACGTTGCTCAGCAGGCGTGGCTGCAGGCGTGGGCGGCATACCCCTCGCTCACGTCGACCAGCAACCTGCGGGGGTGGCTGTTTACGGTGACCTATCGGTGCGCGACGGACTCCCACCGCGGCCGGGCCCGTCGCGGCGTGCCGACCGACGACGAGACCCTGGCTGCGGCGACGCCGGCTCGCACCGACCCGCCCGCCGCCGGATCGGACGAGTCCGGGGTCTGGCGGGCCGTCGCCTCCCTTCCGCCACGTCAACGCGAGGCGGTCGCATTGCGCTACGTCGCCGATCTGGACCACGCCGGGATCGCCCGGGCCATGGACACATCGGTGACGATGAGCCGCCGATTGGTCAGCGACGCTCTGGTCACCCTCCGAAAGGCCCTCGCATGACCGGCCCCCGCCCCGACCGCCTGGAAGCGCTCCTGGCCGGCTTCCATCTCGCTGCGTCCCGCCCGCCCGAGTTCCCGAACGCCGACGTCTCGTATGCCGTGCACGAAACCTCGGTGGGCCGGATGCTCTTGGCCTGCAACGATTCCGGCGTCCTGGTCGCGTCGCTGTTCACTCCCGACGCGGCTGCTGAGGATGCCGCTCTGGTGCGCCTCGCCGCCCGGATCAGCCCGAGGGTGCTGCGCCGACCCGACGCGCTGGAGGGCGCACGCCGGTGGCTGGACGACTACCTGGCCGGGCGGACGCGCAGCGCGGCGCCGCCGTGGGAGCTGGCCTTGGCGACACCGTTCCAGAAGCCCGTCCTCACCGCGTTGGTGGCGCGGGTGGGTTACGGACAGCGGGCCACCTATGGCCAGCTCGCCCACTGGTCCGGCCGCCCCGCCGCCGCCCGAGCGGTCGGCGCCGCTCTCGGCACCAACCCCTTGTGCATCGTGCTCCCGTGTCACCGCGTCGTGGGTGCCTCCGGAGCGCTCACCGGGTACGCCGGTGGGCTGGCTGCCAAACAGCACCTCCTCGAGCTCGAGGCCGGACCCAAGCCTGGTGCCGACTCGGCGGCCCCCGCCCGCCGGTGATCTTCCGGCATACGGAATAATCAGTGTCCTGACATTCTTGTCAGCGATGCTGATGAAGGACGGGTCAGCGCCAGCGAGAGGCCGGCACCACACGGGAGGAGCGCGCGTGAGCGCCACACGAACGACGCCGACGGCACTGGACCACGACCAGGTGGTCGAGGTGGTGACCCTCGCGGCATACGAGCGGCTCCGGGTCGATCTCGCCATCGCCCACGGCACCGAGCTCGTCTCGTGGGACGAGCAGAACCCCAAGATGCGAGTCGACCTGCGCGAGACCGTCGAACCCACCGTGAGCGACACGCTCGAGGCGTTGGACGAGCTGGGCTATGCCGTCGTGCCGGGGGAGTGGCTGCGCGGGCCGCCGAGCGACAGCTCCGTCGTCGTCACCCAGGTCGATGCACCGGCCGAGCCTGGGGCGCTCCGTGGCCTCGTGGTCGGCGCCGGCTCGGCCGTCGAGACCATCGTCAAGCTGCCGCAGAGCGCCATTCGGCCGATCAAGCGGGTCGTCGCAAAGGTCCTCGGTCCGGCGGC
>JAGNQK010000231.1 GCA_017989115.1 Dermatophilaceae bacterium
GTCTGCATGCCGGCGCGGTGCTGGATCGCACCCGAGATGCCGGCGGCGACGTAGAGCTGCGGCGACACCTGCTTGCCGGTCTGGCCCACCTGGTGGGCGTGCGGGTACCAGCCGGCGTCGACGGCTGCCCGGCTCGCACCGACGGCAGCGCCGAGGCTGTCGGCGAACTCCTCGACGGGCGAGAAGTCACCGCCGGTGCCGCGGCCACCGGAGACCACGATGGCGGCCTCGGTGAGCTCGGGACGGCCGGTGGCCTTCTTGGGCTGGCTGTCGGTGACGCGCGCGGCCTTGGCGGCGTCGCTGACCGTGACGGCGAACGCCTCGACGACACCGGGGGCCGGGGAGGCCTCCAGCGGAACCGAGTTCGGCTTCACGGCGATGATCGGCGTGCCGGTGGTGACCTTGGCGGTGACGGTGTACGAGCCCGCGAGCACGGACTGGGTCGTCTCGATGCCGTCAGCTCCCGCGCGCACGTCGACGGCGTCGGTGATGAGGCCGGACGACGTCTTGATCGCCAGACGCGCGGCGATCTCCTTGCCGGCTGCGTTGCTCGGGATGATGACGGCCGCCGGGGCGACCTTCTCCACGAGCGCCGCGAGGATCTCGGCCTGCGGTGCCACGAGGAAGCCCGCGGCGTCGGCGTCGTCGACGACGTACACCTTGTGCGCGCCGTACTTGGCGAGCGTGACCTGGGCGCGGTCGGCGCCGGGGCCGATGTGGACGGCGGAGGGCTCGCCGAGGCGGCGGGCGATCGTCAGCAGCTCAGCGGTCGCCTTGCGGAGGCGGCCGTCGGCGTGGTCGACGAGAACGAGTACTTCAGCCATGGGGGTGTCCTACCTTGTCTGGTCGTCGGCCGGGTCAGAGGAACTTCTGGCCGGCGAGGAACTCCGCCAGCTGGGTGCCGCCGTCGCCACCGTCGGTGACGATCTGGCCCTGGGCGCGCGGCGGACGCTTGGCGAACGACACGACGGTCGTCCACGCGGCATCCAGACCGACGAGCGAGGGGTCGATGCCGAGGTCGGCCAGTCCCCACTGCTCCACGGGCTTCTTCTTGGCCGCCATGATCCCCTTGAACGAGGGGTACCGCGGCTCGTTGATCTGGTCGGTCACCGAGACCAGGGCCGGCAGGCTCGCGACGATCGTCTCGGATGCCGTGTCGCCGTCGCGCCGGATGGTCACCGTGCCGTCGGCGATGGTGAGCTCGGAGGCGAAGGTCACCTGGGGCAGGCCGAGGCGCTCGGCGAGCATCGCCGGGACGACACCCATGACACCGTCGGTGGAGGCCATGCCGGTGAGCACGAGCTCGGGGTTGCCACCGGTGGCCTTCTTCACGGCCTCGGCGAGCACCAGCGAGGTGGCGGCGGCGTCGGAGCCGTGGATGGCCTCGTCACTGACGTGGATGCCGGCGTGCGCCCCCATCTGCAGCGCCTTCTTGATCGCGTCGGCGGCGCCGGCGGGGCCGACCGTCAGCACGGTGACCTCACCCTCGCCAGCGGCCTCGACGAGCTTGAGCGCCTCTTCGACGGCGTACTCGTCGAGTTCGGAGAGCAGTCCGTCGACGCCTTCGCGGTCGATGGTGCTGTCGGACTCACGGAAGGTGCGCTCGGACTGCGCGTCCGGCACGTGCTTGACGCAGACGACGATGTTCATGCGTGCCTCGTCCTCATCTCTTGCTGGGTGGCTGGGGGCTGGCGGGGCCCGGGCGGTCGGGCTCGGGCGTGGCGTCGATTCTCTCAGCAGCCGAGCGCTTGTTCACCATCGGGTTGGCGTGATGCCCACCACCCCCGGAAGGCTGGGCGGGCCTGGTGACAGGCATTGGGGCCCGAGACCCCTTTCCGGGAGGGTGGCTCCACGATCAGTGGGTCCCCGAATCCGGCGCGTTGCCTGTCGGTGGGCCCGCTCCCGCTGTCCTGGCGGGTTCCGGTGGCAGGATCGAGCAGGTGACCACCGACGAGAAGGCGAGCTCGGGCACGGTGCGACGCACGGTCGGGCCGGTCGGCGACCCCGAGACGATCGGCTGGTGGGAGCGGCTCTGGGGCCCCTTCTGGGTGCTGCCGTCGATGATCTGCGCCCTCGCCGTCGCGGCCGGCCTGTTGCTGCCCCGCATCGACGCCGCACTGACCGACGACCTGCCGTACCTCTTCGGCGGTGGCGCCGAGTCTGCCCGCAGCCTGCTCAGCACCATCGCGAGCGCCATGATCTCGGTCACCGGGCTCGTCTTCTCGATCACCATGGTCGTCATGCAGCTGGCGAGCAGCCAGTTCACCCCGCGCCTGCTCGGCAGCTTCCTCAGCAGCCGGATCACCCAGGTGACCCTGGGCGTCTTCACGTCGTCCTTCGTGTTCGCCCTCATCGTGCTGCGTGACGTGCGCGGCGGCGACGAGCCCTTCGTCCCCCAGCTCTCGGTCACGGTGGCCTTCCTGCTCGTGCTGGCCAGCGTGGCGTTGTTCTTCGCCTTCATCCACCACATCACCGTGTCGATCCAGGTGTCCCAGGTGATCGACCGGATCGCGAACCAGACCGTCCGGGCCCTGCAGCAGGGGGACGACGAGTGGGACGACGCCCCGGCCGGCTCGCCGTCCTGGTCGCAGGCGCCGGGCCCGTCCGTCACGGTGTCGACCGGCTCGGGCCACGGCGTCCTGCAGCGGGTGCGCTACACCGACCTCGTGGAGACGGCGCACCGTGCTGGGGTCGTCGTCGAGCTGAGCACCCGGGTCGGCGAGGTCCGCCACCAGGGGCAGGCGCTCGCGGTCGTCCACGGGGCCCTCGCCGGCGACGACGTCATCGAGCAGGTGCGCGCGTCGTTCGGGCTCGGCAAGGAACGCTCGATGCCGCAGGATCCCGAGTTCGGGGTGCGGCAGCTGGTCGACATCGCCGAACGTGCCCTCTCCCCCGGTGTCAACGACCCCACCACGGCGGTCCAGGTGCTCGACGAGCTCCACCGCATCCTGCGGGTCGCGGGCGCCAGGGCGGACCGCTCGCCCCACCTCGTGGACGCCGCCGGCACGGTCCGCGTCGTCGACCTGCCGACGACCTTCGCCCGGCTGCTCGACCTCTCGCTCGACGAGATCGCCCACTACGGCACGGACTCGCTGCAGGTACCCCGGCGCATCGAGGCACTCCTCGACGACCTCGAGGGCAGCGTGCGCGACGAGCACGTGGCCGCCGTCACCGCCCGGCGGACCGCGCTCCACGACGCCCTCGGCGTCTGACTCGCCGAGGCAGCCGCCGACCGGTCAGGCGCCTTCGAAGAGTGCCGGCCCACGGCCCTTGTCGACGAAGTGGCGCATGCCGATCGCCCGGTCCTTGGTGGCGAACAGGCCGGAGAACAACATCCGCTCGATCTCCAGGCCGCGCTCGAGGTCGGTCTCGAGCCCGAGGTCGATGGCCTCCTTGGCGGCGCGCAGGGCGTACGCCGGGCCGCCGACGTAGCGCGCCATCATGCTCCGCGCACTCTCGTAGACCTCGGATGCCGGGACCACGGAGTCGACGAGCCCGATCGCCAGCGCTTCGGGCGCCTTGACGAACCGGCCGGAGAAGACGAGGTCCTTGGCGCGTGACGGACCGACGAGCCGGGCCAGGCGCTGGGTGCCGCCGGCACCGGGGATGATCCCGAGCGAGACCTCGGGCTGCCCGAGCACGGCGTCGTCGGCGGCGATGCGGAAGTCGCACGCGAGCGCCACCTCGCACCCGCCGC
>JAGNQK010000232.1 GCA_017989115.1 Dermatophilaceae bacterium
GGCCTTCAGGGGCACTGCGGCGTCCTGACTGGTGACCACGGCCCACTGCCCGCTGTCCTCACCGAGCCATCCGATGGACCCGCCCTGGACGAACAGCTCCACCTTGTTCGACTGGCCGCCCGACAGGGCCGCGGAGGGGGATTGGGCGAGGTGCTCCGCGAACGAGCCCGCGGGGGCTTGTGGTTCTTGCTCGGACATGACTGTCTCCATCTGAGGCGGGATGCCAAAACCTGTTCACAGGCAATTCGGACGACCTTGAGAAGGCCTGAATTGTTTGGCTACGACTATTGTTGGCGAGCCCGGAGGGAGCGGCAATAGTCCGTTCTGGCTATTGACTGGCCGCAACAACTGGGCGTTCCGAATTGCGGCAAAATTCCTACCATTCTATTGGTAAAGAGTGGGCATGAAATTGATCTGGCATCTGCATCGCACAAGCAAAGAATTGGTCAATTGCAGCGACAAGCTCTGCCGAGGTCCCCGACGTGGCACCGACCGGTGCGCGGCATACGCTGTCCTCCATGCGCCGCCAGCACCTCACCGAGACCTGGCTCGTGCTCGGTGTGTCCCTGGGAGCCTCGGCGATCTGGTCACTGCTGCGCATCGTCGACAAGCTGACCCGGTCGGCACCGCTCGGGTCGCAGACCACCTCGATGAACTCGTCGGTGACCCCGGACCGGCCGTGGCTCGACCTCGCCTACCAGCTCACCGGGGTCGCGCTGGCCGTGGTGCCGGTGCTCCTCGCCCTGCACCTGCTGCGCCGCGACGACCCGGACGAACCCCACACGATGGGCTTCGACCTGCGCCGGCCGGGTCAGGACCTCGTGCGCGGGGCGGTGCTGGCCGCCGTCATCGGCCTCCCCGGGCTCGCGATGTACGCCGCCGCGAAGGCCCTCGACCTCAACACGACGATCGCCGCTGCCAACCTCGCGAGCGCCTGGTGGACCGTCCCCGTCCTGGTCCTCGCCGCCGCCCAGAACGCGGTGCTCGAAGAGGCGGTCATGGTGGGCTACCTGTTCAAACGGTGGGGCCAGGCCGGGTGGGGGCGCTGGCAGATCATCCTCACCAGCGCCGTGATCCGAGGCACCTACCACCTCTACCAGGGGTTCGGCGGCTTCGTCGGCAACATCGTCATGGGGGTGGTCTTCGGCTGGTGGTACACCCGCTCCAAGCGGGTGATGCCGCTCGTGGTGGCCCACACGATCCTCGACGTCGTCGCCTTCGTCGGCTACGCGCTACTGCGCGACCGCCTCAGCTGGCTCTGACCCGTCCCGGAACCGACCAACAGGTCGGTCCGGGTACGCCCTGACGCTCACAAACGGGTACCCCCATCGACCTGTTGGTCGATGGGGGTACGCGTTGGTGGTGGGGATGCCGGTCAGTGACCTGCGCGCATCGCCGCCAGGAGGTCGTGGTTGAGCGTGGAGATGACGTCCTGCGGGATGCCCTTCGGGCAGGCCTGAGAGCAGGCGCCGACGTTGGTGCAGCCACCAAAGCCCTCGTGGTCGTGCTGGTCGACCATGGAGACGACTCGCGCCATCCGCTCGGGCTGACCCTGGGGCAGCTCGGAGAGGTGGGTGACCTTGGCGCCCATGAACAGCATGGCGCTCGCGTTCGGGCAGGCCGCGACGCACGCGCCGCACCCGATGCACTCGGCCGCCGTGAACGCCCGGTCGGCAGCCGGCTTGGGGACCGGCGCGGCGTGGGCGTCGGGGGCGGACCCGGTGTTGACCGAGATGTAGCCGCCCGCCTGGATGATGCGGTCGAAGGCACCGCGGTCGACGACGAGGTCCTTGATGACCGGGAACGCGTTGGCGCGCCACGGCTCGATCGTGATGACCGCACCGTCGCGGAAGCTGCGCATGTGCAGCTGACAGGTCGTCGTCTTCTCGGGCCCGTGAGCCTCGCCGGAGATCATCAGGCCACACATGCCGCAGATGCCCTCACGGCAGTCGCTGTCGAAGGCGATGGGCTCCTGTCCGGCCGCGTTGAGCTGTTCGTTGAGCACGTCGAGCATCTCGAGGAAGCTCATGTCGGGGCTGATGTCGGAGACCTTGTAGACGACGAGCTCGCCGGTGTGGCGGGGGCCGGCCTGGCGCCAGATCTTCAGGGTGAGGTTCACTTGTAGCTCCGCTGCTTCAGTTCGATCGCTTCGTACACCAGATCCTCCTTGTGGAGCACCGGGGCACCCATCTCGCCGTCACCGTCGCCACCGGCGAACTCCCAGGCCGCGACGTAGAGGAACTCGTCGTCGTGACGCAGCGCCTCGCCGTCCTCGGTCTGCGACTCGGCCCGGAAGTGACCACCGCAGGACTCGCGGCGGTGCAGGGCGTCGATGCACATGAGCTCACCGAGTTCGAGGAAGTCGGCGACGCGGCCGGCCTTCTCGAGGCTCTGGTTGAGGGTGTCGGCCGACCCGAGGACGCGCACGTTGCGCCAGAACTCCTCGCGCAGACCGCGGATGAGGTCGATGGCCTTGAGCAGCCCCTCCTCGGAGCGCTCCATGCCGCAGTACTCCCACATGATGTGGCCGAGTTCCTTGTGGAAGGAGTCGACGCTGCGCTCGCCCTGGATCTGGAGCAGGCGTGCCGTGCGCTCCTCGACCGCGGTGCGCGCCTCGACGACAGCGGGGGCATCGGCCGACAACGGCTCGAAGGGCCCCTTGGCGAGGTAGTCGCGAATGGTGTTCGGCAGGACGAAGTACCCGTCGGCCAGGCCCTGCATGAGCGCCGAGGCACCCAGGCGGTTGGCGCCGTGGTCGGAGAAGTTGGCCTCGCCGGTGACGAACAGCCCGGGGATGGTCGACTGCAGGTCGTAGTCGACCCAGAGCCCGCCCATGACGTAGTGCACGGCCGGGTAGATCCGCATCGGCACCTCGTAGGGGTTCTCGCCGGTGATGCGGGCGTACATGTCGAACAGGTTGCCGTACTTGGCCTCGACCGCGGCCTTGCCCAGGCGGGCGATGGCGTCGGTGAAGTCGAGGTACACGCCACGGCGGAAGTCGCCGACCATCGGGCCGACACCGCGGCCCTCGTCGCAGACGTTCTTGGCCTGCCGAGACGCGATGTCGCGGGGCACGAGGTTGCCGAAGCTCGGGTAGATCCGCTCCAGGTAGTAGTCGCGGTCCTCCTCGGCGATGGAGCGCGGGTCCTTGTCACAGTCCTCGCGCCGCTTGGGCACCCAGATGCGGCCGTCGTTGCGCAACGACTCCGACATGAGGGTCAACTTGCTCTGGTGGTCGCCGGACACCGGGATGCAGGTCGGGTGGATCTGCGTGTAGCAGGGGTTGGCCATGTAGGCACCCTTGCGGTGCGCCCGCCACGATGCCGTGACGTTGGAGCCCATGGCGTTGGTCGACAGGAAGAACACGTTGCCGTACCCACCGGAGGCGAGGACGACGGCATCCGCGAGGTGCGTCTGGATCTCGCCCGTGACGAGGTCGCGAGCGACGATGCCGCGAGCGCGGCCCTCGGAGACGATCACCTCGAGCATCTCGTGGCGGGTGAACTGCTCGACCGTTCCGGCCGCGACCTGGCGCTCGAGGGCCTGGTAGGCACCGATGAGCAGCTGCTGGCCGGTCTGGCCACGGGCGTAGAAGGTGCGGGACACCTGGACGCCACCGAAGGAGCGGTTGTCGAGCAGACCGCCGTACTCGCGGGCGAACGGCAC
>JAGNQK010000233.1 GCA_017989115.1 Dermatophilaceae bacterium
GGACGACCGCGAGCACACCGCAGCGGCCGCGCGGGCCATCGCGGAGCTCACCCACGCGGACCCCCTCGCGCTCGATTCGTCCGTGCTCTGGTCGGATGCCGTGCGCCGGGCCGTGCTCTTCGGTCACCTCGACCTCACCGCCGGGCTCGACCTCGTCGACGGCGAACGCCGGGGCCGGTGGGCCTCCTGGGTCGCCGAGGCCACCGGCGCCGACCCCGCCCGTTTCGCACCGAACGGGTTCACCGTCACCGCGCTCCAGGCCGCGTGGGCGGCGATCACCACGACCGACAAGGGTGATGGTGACGACGAACCGACCGGGCACGTGCGCCGCGCCCTGACCGCCGCGGTGCACGCGGGCGACGACACCGACACCGTCGCCGCGATCGCCGGTGGGCTGCTCGGGGCGAGGTACGGGGCGTCCGCGGTGCCGGTCGAGTGGGCGAGCGCCGTCCACGGCTGGCCCGGCCTGCGCGGGGCCGACCTCGTCGATCTCGGCCGCGCGACGGCCCAGCCCTCGACCGCCGGCCAGTCGGGAGCCCACCCGCCGGGAGCCCACGCACCGAGAGCCGACCGTTGACCCCCGTGGGGAGCGACGACGACCCCGTCGCCCGTCAGGCGGAGCTCGAGCGCCGCACCGATCGCGCCCGCGGACTCATGCTCGGTCTGGCCCTCGGGGAGTCGGTGGGCTTGGGCCGCCACCGCGCAGGCGCCGTCACCGAGACCGGGGCCGGTGGCCCGACCAGCAGCGGGACCATCACGGCCGGCGTCGCCACCCAGCTCGCGGCGTTCACGCTGGAGGGCTACATCCGCGCCGCCGCCCGGATGGCGCACAAGGGGATCTGCGACCCGCCGGGCATCCTGTGGCGGGCGTACCGACGCTGGGCGACCGGCCAGGGCATCGACCTCCCGGCCGACGCCACCATGCCGTTCAGCGGTCCCCACCCGCCCGACGGCTGGCTGTGCCACGACCCCGCCCTGCACGAGCGCCGAGGTGACGCGCCCACGACCGTCGCCGCCCTGCGCGGCGGGCGGCCGGGGACCATCGAGCAGCCGCTCACCTCGAGCATGGGCTGGCACGGCCTCGTGCGCGTGCTCCCCGTCGCGGTCGGCGCGACCCACGGACACCTCGCGACCGTCGCCCTCGCCCGGGAAGCCACCGCCCTGACCCACGGCAGCGAACTCGGGCTCGACGTCACGAGCGCGGCGGTCGTCCTCACGGCGTGCTCCCTGACGGCCGATGACGTGCTCGGAGGGCTCCGCACCGGCGTGGATGCCGCGCGCGGGCTCGGTGTGGAGGCGCACCTCGTCGGCACCCTCGACCGGGCCATGGCGGATGCCGTGGGCGTCGCCTCGCCCGCCACCCCCAACCCCACCACGCGCGCCTCCCCCGCCGGGCCGTCGCTGGACACGCTGCGTTCGCTGGCTCCGGACCCGACGTCGCTGTCGGCGCTGGCGGGCGGTCTGTACGTCGCCGCCACCCACGCGGAGCCGGAGCGCTTCCGCGACGCCCTGGAGCTCGCGGCCCGGGCACCCGAGGGCGCCGCCGTCGCCGCGGTCGCCGGGGCGCTGCTCGGAGCCGCCCACGGGGCGTCGCGGCTCCCGGTGGACCTGGTCGCTCGCCACGAGCTCGCCTGGCCCCTCGACGTGCTCGCACGGGATGTGGTCGCCCAGCTCAGCGACCCTCCCGGTGGCTCGGAGTACGTCGAGGCGCGCGACCCCCTGTGGCAGGCGCGCTACCCGGGCTGGTGATCACGACCCTCGACGTCGGCGTCAGCGGCTCCCCCGCGACCACGGCCGAGTCGCTGCCGGCATCCGAACCGGAGCACCCTCAGGCCGAGAGCTCCAGCCGCGTCACGGCATCCTCGGGCCACAGCACGTCAGATTCGCCGTCGTCCCACCACGGCTCATCCGGCTGCGACAGCTCCAGCTCGTCCCTGGCCCACCGTCGTTCCTCGGGATCGTCGCCCTGGATCGCAGCGACCAGGCTGCGCAGGCGCTCAGGTGTCAGAGGTGGCGGATCGTTGGCGGCCCGTTCCGCTCGAAGCCGTTCGAGGTGCCGGTCGTAGCTGCCCGGGTCGAGGTCCCAGACGACGAACCGTCCGCGCTCGTCGGGGGTGCGCCTCACCTCGGCGATCAGTCTGCGGCTGTGGACGAGCGTGTGATGTCTCTGGCAGAGCAAGGCGGCGTTGTCGACGTCGGACAAGCCACCATCCGCCCAGTGCACGACGTGGTGGGCCTTGGTCCAGGCCGCGGGAGCAGCGCATCCCGGGTACGTGCACGCCCGGTCACGCCGCCACAGTCGGCGCCGCTGCGCCCGGGTGAACAACCGCACGACCCGGCCGAGGTCGAGGTCCTCTCCCGCACTGCCGAGGACGTGGGGAATCAGGGCCGCGTCGCAGGCCACCCGGCGCAGCACCTCCGGCGACAGGATCGTGCCGGTCGCGGTGGACCCCATCACCTCACCGCACCCGGTTCGCGCCTCCAGGTCGGCCAGCGGAATCATCACGTGCAGCGCCGCCGACGTCCCGGCCGCGCCGTCGCGGCCGCCCGACTCATCGGCATCGACCGCCGACGACCGACGGCAGACCTCTGCGAGGGCCTCGACTCGGCGCCGCCCCGCAGGTCGGAGGTCGCGCTCGCCGGTCTCGGCGTTCGGGGCCGGTGCGCTCAGCGGACCGATGGCCGCCTCCAGCGCGGCAGCCTGCTCCGGAGTCATGAGCAGCAGGTACTCGGTGAGGTCACCGGACTCGACGAACGGTTGCGAGAGCCGTGCGGACGGAGCCAGCCGCTCCTGCAGGTCGTCGAGAACGCCAGCGTGCCCGTACTCCGCGAGGAGCCGGGGCCGCAAGCGACGCATGAGGCCCGGGCCCCACTGGACCCCCAGCTCGAGGAGCGCGTTGACGACCGTCGGCTTCGCCTCCTCCCTCAGCAACGGTGCGAGCCTGTCGAGCTCGCGCATCGTCGCACTCGCCAGGCCGGGCGACACCGAGCCGTCCGCGACGCCCGCCCACACGATGCCCACCGTCGACTCCGGGTCGACCTCTCCACCCTCCGGCCGGAACTGCGCACCGGCGGGCACCACCGCGGTGGCCACCCGGGCGACGTCGCCGGCTCCACCCTGGCGCAGCGACGGAGCGTGGTCGCGAACCCACGCGTGGGCGTTGACGCCCTCCTCCGCCACCTGGCCGCGGCGCACCGCCTCGACGGTGATCGTCACGCGAGCGGCCGCAGCCTGGGCGGCCACGCCGTCGACGGCCGACATGAGCTCACCGAGCTCCGGACCCGTCGCCTCGTACAGGACGTCGGCAAGCCCCACCAGCGCCTCACGGGCAGCCGCGATCCGGGAGCGTCGCTCCTCGAGTCCCAGCGGTTGCACGTCCATGGATAGACACTAATCGAACATCCGTACCTCCTCAAGTCGACGCGCCGGGGCTGTGGACAACGCCCCGAAGGGCCCGAGACCGGCACCCGTGCTGTCCCGCCACGTCGGCCCCGTCACCGTCCGCGTGCGCGATCGGGGGTTCCACGCCACCATTTCTCTCGTGACCACCGGGGAGGCGAGCGACACCACGGCTGGCCACCCGGCATCCGACCAGCTGTGGCGCCTGTGGTCGGGTTCCCAGCGGCTCTGGCCGGACCCGACTGACGGACTCCCCCGGATCCAC
>JAGNQK010000234.1 GCA_017989115.1 Dermatophilaceae bacterium
CGGCATGCGCGTGAGCCCGATCGCCACCCAGCCGGCCTCGGGGAAGGCGCTGGTGAAGACCGCCACCCAGCGGTCGGCATCGTCCACGGCATCCGGGTCGGTGACGAAGACGCAGTTGCCCCAGTGGCAGCCGGGGTTGTGGGGCGAGCGGACGACGAGGTGGTCGGCGTGCTGCTCGATCGTCGAACCGCTGAGCTTGAGGATGGCCAGGTCGGTGGCCCACCCCGGGGGGAAGCTGCTCATGGCGCGACGGTAGCCGAGGTCGGCGGCCGCTGGCTGAGGCGAAGGCGAAGCCCAGCTCTGCGACGAATGTGGGTGAAAATCGTCGTCCAGCCGACGGTTTTCACCCACATTCGGGAGGAGTGCCTGCGGCCCGGTCGTCAGGTGCTGCGGCCCGTGGCAGACGCGAAGCCCAGCCAGGTGTGGCGGTTCCCCGCCCAGCACCAGCCCACCTTCGGGGCTCCCTTACGCTCCTTGCCGTCGCGCCCGGTGCCGCCACTGATCCACAGGGCCGGGGTGCGGGTGTCCAGGCCCTTCGGCGTGCGCTTGCGGGTGCCGATGGTCATGAAGCAGCTGCCCGGCTCGAGGTGCTCGGGTTCCTGAAGGAGCCAGCTGATGCCCTCGTTGAGCGTCAGCGGGGTGCGGCCGCGGGCGGTGATCTCCGGAAGGGCCTCGTTCGGGCTCCAGTTGCGCAGGTCGTCGCCCCGGTCGAGGTCGTGCACCAGGTAGAGCGGGGCGTCCGGGACCTGCAAGCCGTCGATGTCTCTGAACTGCTCGAGGTCGGTCAGGTCCTCGACGACGAAGCCCTCCTTGCCCGCGCGGCTGAGCAGGGGCGCGAGCTGGCGCGGGCTCGCCAGGGAGGGGTGGATCGCCAAGGTGGTGCTCGGCTCGTGGGGGAGTGCGCTGGCGTGGCGGGCCAGGGTGGCAGCTCTGACCCCGGTGAGGTCCGCCAGTCCGAGGTCGAGCAGGCCCTGTAGGTGTTCGGATGCCGTCATGCCGCTCCTTGTCGTACGTTGTACGGTTAGCCGTACGATACGCCAACGCCGTCCACTGTGAGGATGTTCCCGTGCCCGCTGCATCCCCCCGCGCCACCGACCCGGGTCGGCTCATCGACCTCATGTGGAACCCCTCGACCGTGGTCGGGCGCAGCGGTGCGACCGTTGCCGGGATCGTCGAGGCAGCGCTGACCATCGCCGACGCCGACGGCCTCGACGCGGTGACGATGCGAGCGGTCGCCGACTGGGTCGGCATCGGTGCCATGACGCTGTACGGCTACGTCCCGGGCAAGGCCGAGCTCGTCGAGCTGATGCTGGATGCCGTGGTGGGCCGGACCTACGAGGGTCACCCGGCGCCGGGCGACGTCACCCCGTGGCCGGACGCGGTGCGCTACATCGCGCAGCGTTCGTGGGACCACCTGCTCGCACACCCGTGGCTCGTCGAGGCACCGCAGGGTCGGCCGATCCTCGGCCCCGGTGTCTGCCGCACCTACGAGGCCGAGCTGCGACCACTGGACGGCATCGGCCTCACCGACCTCGAGATGGACCTCACTGTCTCGGCTGTGCGGGCCGCCGTGACGAACGCGGTGCAGTGGCAGAACGGGCTGGCCGCGGCCCGCAGGCGGACGCACCTCTCCGACGACCAGTGGTGGGCGCTGCACGGCCCGCGACTGGCCGGTGCCATGGCGGGGGAGGAGCTTCCCGTGTCGAGCAGGGTCGGGCAGAGCGTCGCGAATGCCGGTGACCCCGAGGCCACGTGGCACTTCACGGTCGAGGCGTTGATCGAGTCACTGAGCGCGCGACTCACCTCGCGGTCACCGGCGGGCCGCACGAAATCGGGGTCCTGACCCCGATTTCGTGTGATCAGTTCGCCCGGCGGCGAGAGCCGCCGGCCCCTCAGCGGGCGAGGAGCTCGCGCAGGTCGTCTGCGGTCAGTGAGGCCGACAGGGCACCGCCCTCGTCGACAACCCGGGCGAACAGGTCGCGCTTGCGCTCCTGCAGGGCCACGACCTTCTCCTCGATCGTGTCGCGCGAGACCATCCGGTAGACGTTGACCGGTCGGGTCTGGCCGATGCGGTGGGTGCGGTCGATCGCCTGGGCCTCGGCGGCCGGGTTCCACCAGGGGTCGAGCACGAAGACGTAGTCGGCCTCGGTGAGGGTCAGCCCGAACCCGCCCGCCTTCAGGGAGATGAGGAACACCGGCGCCGTGCCCTCGCGGAACGCGGCGATCCGCTCGGCCCGGTTGCGGGTCGAGCCGTCGAGGTACTCGTAGGCGATGCCCTCGGCCTCCAACCGGGCCCTGACGATCGACAGGAATCCGGTGAACTGCGAGAACACCAGCGCGCGGTGGCCCTCCTGCGAGAGCTCGGTGAGCTGCTCGACCAGGGCGTCGACCTTCGCCGAGGCGGCCAGGCCGGCATACGACTCGTCGACGAGGGAGGGATCGAGAGACATCTGCCGCAGCACGGTGAGGGCCCGCAGGATGGCGATGCGGTTGCCGTTGAGGTCATCGATGAGCCCGAGGAGGCGCTGGCGCTCGCGCTGCAGGTGCCGGTCGTAGACGGCCCGGTGCCGCGGGTGCAGGTCGACGGTGAGCACCTGCTCCATCTTCGGCGGCAGCTCGGTGGCGACGGCCTCCTTGGTGCGGCGCAGCATGAGCGGTCGGATGCGCCGGCGCAGGGCCGCGAGGCGCTCGGCGTCCCCGGCGTTCTCGATCGGCTTGGCCCACTGGTCCTTGAACACGGCCGGGCGCGGGTGCAGCCCGGGGGCCACGATGGACAACAGCGACCACAGGTCCATCAACGAGTTCTCGAGGGGCGTTCCGGTGATGGCGAACTTGGCCCGCGCGCTCAGCCGGCGCACCGCCTGGTAGGTCTTGGCCTGGTGGTTCTTGACGAACTGGGCCTCGTCGAGCACCACCGCGGCCCAGGGCCGCGAACGGAAGACCTCCTCGTCGATGCGTGCCACGGCATACGACGTGATGACGACATGGGCACCGTCGACCGTGTCGTCCAGGCCCTGCTTGGCCTTGGCCCGGGTGCGGTCGATGACCACCGTGCGCAGACCCGGTGCGAACCGGGCCGCCTCGCTCTGCCACGTCGACAGCACCGAGGTGGGAGCCACGACGAGCACCGGGTCGTCGAGCTCACCCCGCTCGTGGGCGCGCACCACCATGGCGAGCATCTGCACCGTCTTGCCCAGGCCCATGTCGTCGGCGAGCACTCCGCCCAGGCCGGTGTCCCACAGCAGCGAGAGCCACCGGAACCCCTCCACCTGGTAGGGCCGCAGCGTGGCATCCAGCCCGTCGGGGACCTCGGCCGGCTCGACGCTGTCGAGGTCGAGCAGGGCGCCGACGGCCTGCGACCACCGGGTGCTCTGCTGCTCGACGACGCCGAGCGCCGCGAACTCCTCCCACAGCCCGGCGTGCACGACCGACAGCCGCAGAGGGTCGGTGGGCTTGTCCTGCAGTGAGCGGGCCTCCTCGACCAGCAGGCGCAGTGTCTCGAGCTCGGGACGATCGAGCGAGAACCACGTGCCACTGTCGAGGATGAGGTGCTCGTGCCCGCGGGCCAGGGCCTCGATGAGCGGTGCCAGCGGGACCTCCTCACCCGCCACGGTCACCGAGATGCCGAGGTCGAACCAGTCGGTCGACCCCCCGTCG
>JAGNQK010000235.1 GCA_017989115.1 Dermatophilaceae bacterium
TGCGCTCCTTCGGAGGGTGCCGGGCCGGGTCCAGGCTTCTCGTGGTCCACGCCACCTCGACCGGCGCGCGTGCGGGTCTCCCGCCGCGCGTCGGTTTCGTCGTGTCCAAGGCCGTCGGCGGAGCCGTTGTGCGCAACCGCACGAAGCGACGTCTGCGGGCCCTGGTCGCTCAGCGCCTGGACGGCATCCCCACCAGCGTCGACCTCGTGGTTCGGGCCAACCCGCCTGCGGGACAGGCGTCCTCACGGGAACTGGAGCAGGCTCTCGACCCGTTGCTCCGGCGAGTGGTCAAGGGACTGGGAGGCGCGGCGTGAGCATCGGACGGGTGCTCGCGAGCCCGCTCATCGGGCTGATTCGCCTCTACCAGAACGTCATCTCGCCCATGCGGCCGCCGACCTGCCGGTACTACCCGTCCTGCTCGGCCTACGCCGTGACTGCGCTGCAGACCTACGGGGTGCTGCGCGGTTCGGCGATGGCCACCCGCCGCCTGCTGCGCTGCCACCCGTGGTCGCCCGGCGGCGTCGACCACGTGCCCCTGGCCGACCCGGTCACCGGTCGACCGATCCCGGGTACCACGGGCCCTCGTGACATCGGCAGCCACAGTGCCGCTGACCTGCGCACCTCCGATACCGAGGCGACGGCGAACGCCGCGCCACGGCATCCGTCTCACCCCCATTAGACCTGTCACACACGTGGCACCACCCCGTCGGCCTTCGCCGGCACAGCACTAAGGACATCATGGGCGACGCCTTCAACGCCATCCTGGCCCCGATCGAGTGGCTCGTGGCGTGGATCATGTACGGATTCCACACCGCGCTGACCGCAATCGGGATGCCGTCCGGCTCAGGTTGGACGTGGGCGCTGTCGATCGTCGGCCTCGTGCTCGTCATGCGTGCCGCGATGATCCCGCTGTTCGTCAAGCAGATCATGGCGTCGCGCAAGATGCAGATGATCCAGCCCGAGCTGCAGAAGATCCAGAAGAAGTACAAGGGCAAGACCGACCCGGACTCCCGTCAGGCGATGACGCAGGAGACGATGGCGCTGTACAAGAAGGAGGGGACCAACCCCTTCAGCTCGTGCCTGCCGATCCTCGTGCAGTCCCCGTTCTTCTTCGGCCTGTTCCGCGTGCTCAACGGCGTCGACGAGATCGCGGCGGGTACGACGGACAAGATCGGGCCGATCACCCAGCCGGTCGCGGCCGAGTTCGAGAAGGCGTCGATCTTCGGCGCCCAGCTCTCCGAGACCTTCCTCGGGTCGGACTCGCTCAACGTCAAGATCGTCACCGCGGTGCTCATCGTGCTCATGTCGGCGACCACGTTCCTCACCCAGCGCCAGCTGATGACGAAGAACATGCCGGCCTCGGCCCTGGACAACCCGTTCGCCAAGCAGCAGAAGCTGCTCCTGTACATCCTGCCGCTCGTGTTCGCCGTGTCCGGCGTCAACTTCCCGATCGGTGTCCTCATCTACTGGTTCACCACCAACGTGTGGTCGATGTGCCAGCAGTTCTACGTCATTCGGCGGATGCCGGCCCCCGGCTCGGCCGCTGAGGCGTCGTACCACGCGCGGTTGGCCAAGAAGGGCAAGCCGATCCCCGGTGCAGCCGCGGCGGTGGCCGCCACTGCTGCCGCAGAGGCCGAGGCCATCGCCGACGAGACCGCCAAGAAGTCGGGGCAGCGCCAGCAGCCGACCGGCAAGAAGCGCAAGAAGGCCAAGGGTGCGGGCGGCAATGCGCCGGCCGGGGGCAAGCCGTCAGGCGGCGCCACCCCCAAGGACACCCCGCCGAGCGACTCCGCCAAGCCCTCCACCAGCTGATTCACCCCCTGACCGCAGGAGACACCCATGAGCGAGAACCTCACGCAGGACCCGGCTCGCAACGACGCCGAGCCCGAGCAGCCGACCGATGTCGAGTCCATCAACGAGCACGACGAGTCGGTGTTGGACGTGGTGGAGGCCGACGTCCAGGCGATCACCGGTGGTGACGTCGACGCGGACACCCTCGACACGGCATCCGACGACGACGGCGACGTCGCGCCGGCAGCGTCCACCAGCCGCCAGGGCCAGCTCGAGCGTGAGGGCGAGGTGGCTGCGGACTTCCTCGAGACGCTGTTGGACATCTGCGACCTCGACGGTGACCTCGAGGTCGACATCGACGGCGACCGGGCCGCCGTGTCCATCGTCGACTCCGAGGACGGCCGGGTGCCGCGGCGCCTCGTGGGCCAGAACGGACAGGTGCTCGACGCGCTCCAGGAACTCACCCGCCTCGCGGTGCAGTCGGCGACCGGCGAGCGCAGCCGCCTGATGCTCGACGTCGGCGGCCACCGGGCCGAGCGGCGCGCCAGCCTGGTGACGTTGGCCGAGGAGGCCATCGAGGAGGTCCGCACCAGCGGGGAGCGCAAGCCGCTCACGCCGATGACCGCCTTCGAGCGCAAGGTGGTGCACGACGAGGTCCTCGCTGCCGGCCTGGTGTCGGAGTCCGAGGGTGCCGAGCCGCGCCGCTACGTCGTGATCCTTCCCGCCTGAGACGACGTTTCACGTGAAACATGACGCTGGGGATGCCGCCCCGATCGCGTCCGCGCCAGCCGCACCCGAGGGTGCGGCTGGCCTGTTCGGTGACCGGATGCCGCTCGCCGAGCAGTTCGCGGCGATCCTCGCGGACACCGGTGTCAGCCACGGGCTGATCGGGCCGCGCGAGGTGCCCCGGCTCTGGGAGCGGCACCTGCTGAACTGTGCCGTCATCGCCGACGCATTTCCGGGTGAGGCCCGAGTGATCGACGTCGGGTCCGGCGCCGGCTTGCCGGGGGTGGTGGTGGCGATCGTGCGGCCCGACCTCGAGGTGCACCTCGTGGAGCCGATGCTGCGTCGCACCCAGTGGCTCGAGGGCGTCGTCGCCGATCTGGGGCTCGCCTCGGTGACGGTGCACCGTGGCCGCGCTGAGGAGTTCGCCGGTGTGTTGGCGGCGCCCTACGTCACGGCGCGGGCCGTCGCCCGTCTGGACAAGCTGGCCCGCTGGTGCGTTCCGTTGCTCGAGCCGCAGGGTGTGCTCGTGGCGATGAAGGGCCGCTCTGCTGCCGCCGAGCTCGAGGAGGACCGCAAGGGCCTGCAGCGCGTGGGCCTGACCGACGCGGTGGTCACCGAGCACACGTCGGCGCTGCTCGAGGAGCCGGTGCTCACCGTCGACCTGCGCTTCGCACCGAAGCCGGCCCGCACGAAGGCTGCCCGCAGGGAAGGTGCTCGCTCCTCGAAGCACGCACGATCTGTTCGCAAGGCTCGCTCGTAGCGCAGCCTCATCGGTCGTGCTGGCCAACCCGGGTGCACACGCCAGGGGTAGGTGTTACCGCCCGCACTTCCATGCATCCGCGATTCGACCCGGCGGTGCCTGGACGGATCCCCGTCCATCACCAGAACGATCTCCGCGAGAGCGCTGCACCACTGTCCGAGACTCAACTGTGCCGCGCTGATTCCTAGCTCTGCGGCTCGAGTCTCTCGTCCGGCTCCCAGTCCTGCTCAGAAAGTAGGTGTGGCTCGTGATGTTTCACGTGAAACATGCCGCTTCTGGATTGTCTCCGGGCCCGCTTTGGCGTGTTGATGCGGTGTGAGGTTGGATGGCGTGGTTGACCACTCCATGGACGAAGGTTTTGCGTTGAGC
>JAGNQK010000236.1 GCA_017989115.1 Dermatophilaceae bacterium
TCGGCCACGACCACGTGGGTCTCGACGGGGACGTCGGACATCGGCAGCAGCGTGATCCGTCGTTCGGGCAGTCCCCAGCGGGCCGCCAGGCGCGCGGTCACCTCGCTGAGCGGCACCCCCTGACCCAGCCACTGGGAGCGCACGATGTGCGTGCCGAAGTCGAGGTCACCGAGGGCGAACCACTGCGGCAGCGCGCCGTAGGCCGCGAGCTCGCCCTGCACGCGGTGGCTCTCGTCGGCGCGGCCCCATCCCTGGCCCTCGTGGACGCCGTTGCCGAGGGTGTAGAGCAGGGTGTCGACGTCGGGGCTCACCCGCAGGCCGAACAAGGTGATGTCGTCACCGGTGTTGGCGATGACGCTCACCGTGGAGTCGGCCAGGCCGGGGGTGGTGTCGAGGTGGTGACGCAGTCCGCGGATGAACCGGGCGCCGCCGACCCCGCCTGCGAGAGCGGTGATGTGCATGGCGCCAGTGTCCCAGCAGGGCCGTTGCGTCGGCGATTCGCCCACGAAACGCCGCGGATCACGCAAAAAGGGGAGCAATAACACCAACCGGCTTGACGCAGGGTGCATGACACGCGTGTAATTCCATGCATGTGCTCCGGGTGCCCGACCGGTTCACATGGGTCGAGGGGCGAGGAGATGACGATGAACGAGCTGTACCTGATCGACGGAATGCTCGAGGAGAGCGACGCCGACGACGGCGGGCTGTCCTGGCAGGAGCGCTCGCTGTGCGCCCAGACCGACCCCGAGGCGTTCTTCCCCGAAAAGGGTGGCTCCACCCGCGAGGCCAAGAAGGTCTGCGTCGGGTGCGACGTGCGCTCCGAGTGCCTGGAGTACGCGCTGGAGAACGACGAGCGCTTCGGCATCTGGGGCGGCCTGTCCGAGCGCGAGCGCCGCAAGCTCAAGAAGCGCGCGGTGTGACGAGCGGCCCCCGCAGGCCGTCCTCACGCCTACTCGGACCGTCCCGCCAGACCGCATGACCTTGGCCCCCGCGCGCCCCACGACAAGCCCGTCCGACTCCCTCACCCCGGACGGTGCCCAAGCGACGGTGGCCGCAGTGGTCATCACCCGCCGCGACCCCGGCGGGCTGGCCGAGCTCCTCACGGCAGTTCTCGAGCAGTCGCTCCTGCCGGATGCCGTGCTCGTCCTTGACCGCACGCCCCCCGGGTCGCCCGCGGCCGGGACCGTCAGCGAGGTCGTCGACCAGGCCCGCAGCAGCCACCGCGTGCCCATCACGATCGCCCCCGGCGACCAACGGTCCCCGGTACGCACCGTCATCCACCGAGCCCTGCTCGACCAGGCCGACCCCACGACCCTGGCCTGGCTCCTGCCCGTCGGCACCACTCCCGAGACCGGCGCCCTCGTCGCCCTCGTCGACGACTGGCGGCGTTCGCCGTCCACCGGCATCCTCGGTCCGAAGCACGTCGATGCCGAGCGTCCCCACCTCCTTCAGGGCCTGTCGATCCGCACCACCCGCGGGGGTCGGCTCCTGCCGCGACCCGCGCCGGGAGAGCCCGACCAGGGTCAGTACGACCGGCTGAGCGACGTCCTCGCCGTGCCGCTGCCCGGCTCCCTCGTCGAGCGTGACCTGCTCGCCGACCTCGGCGGGTGGGAGCGCAGCTTCGGCGACGTCGGGGCCGACCTCGACCTCGGGTGGCGAGCGCACGCGGCCGGGCGCCGCGTCGTCGTCGTGCCCTCCGCGCGCATGCACACCGAGGCCGACCTGGCCCTGGTGTCGGCGCCCACCCCCAGCCAGCGCCGGGCTGCCCGCCGAGTGGCTCTCGCCCGGGCGCCGTGGTGGACGGTGCCTGCCATGGCGTTGTGGATCGCCGTCACCAGCGTGCTCGCCGCCCTGGGGCTGTTGCTGCTCAAGCGGCCCCGTGCGGCGTGGGCCGAGTTCTCGTCGCTGGCCTCGCTCGACCCGTTCCGGGGAATGCTCGCCCGCTGGCGCACGCGTCGGCGCCGCGAGGTGGGCCGCCGCGACCTGCGGACACTGTTCGAACCGCGTCGTGCCGTGCTCACGTCCTGGGCGGATGCCGTGCACGACGCCATCGTCGGGCCGCGCCAGCCCGTGGGTGAAGAGGCCCACGAGCACACCCCCCGGTCATGGCTGTCCACCGCGCTGCGCACCCCCGGGGTGCTCGCGGGCGTCGGCGCGGCCATCGTCGCGGCGGGTGCAGGGCGCTCTCTCGGGGTCGGGGTGCTGACCGGTGCCGGGTCAGGGCTCGTCGGCGGTGAGCTGGTCGGTACCCGTGCCGATGCCGCCACCTTGTGGCACTCGTGGGTCGACGGCTGGTCGGGAGCCGGCCTCGGCGGCCCCGACCCGGTCGCCCCGTCGGCGGCCCTGCTCGCGCTGCCCACCCGGGTCGTCGACGCGCTGCCACTGGTGCCGCAGGCGTCGTCGCCGGCCGGGTTGGTCGTCGCACTCCTCGTCATCGTGGGGATGCCGCTCGCGGCCGTGAGCGCCTACCTCGCCCTACGGCCGGTGGCCGGCACCCGGTGGGTGCGGGCCCTTGCTGCGTTTGCGTGGGCCACCACGGGTGTCGCCGCGGCGTCGGTGGCCCAGGGGAGGGTGGGGGCCATCGTCGGGCTGGTCCTGCTGCCGCCGCTGGCCTGCGGGTTGTGGCTCATCGCGGCCCGCCGGTCGACGGCGACGAGTGCCTTCGCGACGGCGCTGGCTGCCGTGCTGCTGGGAGCCTTCGGGCCGGTGCTGCTCGTCCCCGTCGTGGTGCTCGCGCTCGTTCTGTTCCTCGTGCGCAGCCGGGTGCGCCTGCACGCACTCGTCGTCGCCGTGGTCCCGGTCGCGGTGCTGGCACCGTGGCTCGTGCGGGCCGCTGAGACGTCCTGGCCCGCACTCGTCGCCGGTTCCGGTCTGGCGCAGTGGGGGGGTCAGGCGCCCCTGCCGTGGCAGATTGCCCTGCTCAGCCCCGGCGGCGCAGGGACTCCGCTCGTGTGGACCGCGGCGCCGCTCGTGGCGCTCGCTGCCCTGTCGTTGGTGCGGGGCCGCTCGTGGGGTGGCTCGGGGGCCGTGCTCGCCGTGCTCGCCCCCGTGCTGTTGGCGCTCGCGCTGATCGCCCCGTCCGTGCAGCTGGGCACGATCCCCGCCGGGCTGGAGGGCGCGGGCGAACCGATCACCGTGTGGGCCGGCACCATGCTCCTGCCGTTCGCGCTCGTCGTCGTCGTCGCCCTGGCCCGGGGCCTCGACGGCATCGTGCTGGGCCGGTCGACGTCGAGCCGCCTCGCGCCCGTCCTGGGGCGGCGCGCGGTGGCGAGCACCGGCATCCTCGCCGTCCTCGTGTCCGCCGGGGGAGTGGTCTGGGCGACGCTCGGCAGCGAGCTCGCGCCGTGGGTCGACCCGCGGCCAGCCGTATCCATCGAGCAGGCCGAGGGCGCCTTCGCGACCCGGGCGCTGTTCGTCAGCCCGGGGGAGCGCGGTGCGGGCTACCGGTTCGTCGGCCGCGAGGCTGCCGACGTCGTGCGCCCGCTGCCCGTCGTGACCGAGGCGGATGCGGCGGTCGCCTCCGCGGTCACGTCGATGATCGGTGACGCGTCGTCGGGGGCAGAGCTGTTCTCCGGCACCGCCACCGACCTGCTCGCCGTGCGCGGCGACGTCGACCTCGAGGTCACCCGCCGGCTCGACGCCA
>JAGNQK010000237.1 GCA_017989115.1 Dermatophilaceae bacterium
TCGTAGCCGATCGAGTTCAGCGCCCGGAAGCAGTCCTCCCACGGCACGTCGCCGTGGCCGGTGGACACGAAGTCCCAGCCGCGCCGGGCGTCGGCCCAGGGCAGGTGGGAGGACAGGCGGCCGTTGCGGCCGTTGCCGACGCGCATCCGCACGTCCTTGCAGTCCACGTGGTAGATCCGGTCCTGGAAGTCCCAGATGAAGCCGACCGGGTCGAGCTGCTGCCAGACCATGTGGCTCGGGTCCCAGTTCAGCCCGAACGCCGGTCGGTGACCAATGGCCTCGAGGGTGCGCACGGTGGTCCAGTAGTCGTAGGCGATCTCGCTGGGGTGCACCTCGTGGGCGAAGCGCACACCGACCTCGTCGTACACGTCGAGGATGGGGTTCCAGCGGTCGGCGAAGTCCTGGTAGCCGGCCTCGATCGTCTCCGCCGAGACCGGCGGGAACATCGCGACGTACTTCCAGATCGCGGACCCGGTGAAGCCGATGACGACGTCGACGCCCAGCAGGGCGGCAGCGCGCGCGGTGTCGGCCATCCGCTGCGCAGCGCGCTGGCGCACCCCCTCGGGGTCGCCGTCGCCCCAGACGGCCGCCGGCAGGATGTCCCGGTGGCGCTGGTCGATCGGGTCGTCGCAGACCGCCTGGCCGACGAGGTGGTTCGAGATCGCCCACACCTTCAACCCGTGGCGCTCGAGGATCTCCTTGCGCCCGGCGACGTAGTCGTCCTCCGCAAGGGCCCGGTCGACCTCGAAGTGGTCTCCCCAGCAGGCGATCTCGAGCCCGTCGTAACCCCACGACGCAGCGAGGCGGCACACCTCCTCGAACGGGAGGTCAGCCCACTGGCCGGTGAAGAGGGTGATCGGACGGGTCATCGAAGTGCTCCTTGCGGTCGGGGTGATGGGGGCCGGGAGGGTTGGGGTGTCAGGCGGTCGTGCGCGAGGCGGGTCAACGGGCCATGAGGACATCGACGTCGACGCCGGCGGCCCGGAGCACCAGGTCGCGCACGTCGGTCGCTGCCACGCTCTCACGCAGACGCCCCGGTGTGGAGGTGATGAGCACGGGTCCGTCCTCGGGGTCGTCCGGGAGCCGCCCGTGGCTGCCCCTGACCCACCGCGCGTCCAGGGGGACGACGGTCATCGAGTAGCGCAGCCCGAGCTTCTTGCGCACGAGCGCGAGGCCGGCGCGAGCCTTGGCCGTGCGGTCGGCCGGGTCGAAGAAGAGCTCGGCGGGGTCGTAGCCCGGCTTGCGGTGGATCTCGACGCCGCGCGCGAAGTCCGGTGCCCGGGCGTCGTCGAGCCAGTAGTAGTAGGTGAACCACGCGTCGCGCTCGGCGACGACGACGAGGTCCCCGGACCGCTCGTGGTCCAGCCCCACCTCCGCCTGCCCGGCGCGGTCGAGCACCTGCTCCACCCCGGGGGTGTCCCGCAGGAGCGCACTCACCTCCTCGACCCGGTCGGCATCGCGCACGTAGACGTGGGCCACCTGGTGGTCGGCGACGGCGAACGCCGTGGACGCCCACGGGTCGAGGTACTCCATCCCGGCCTGCGTGTGCACCTCGAGCAGCCCGGCCCGGCGCAGCACCCGGTTGAGGTGCACGGGGCGGTCGACCTCGGTGATGCCGTACTCGCTGAGCACGATGACCTCGACGCCCAGGCGGGCGGCGTCGTCGAGGAGCGACGCGAGCACGGCATCCAGCTCGGATGCCGCGGCGCGCGCCTGCGGCGAGCGCGGCCCGAACCGCTGGAGGTCGTAGTCCAGGTGCGGCACGTAGGCCAGCGTGAGGTCGTGGTGCGGCAACACCCGCCGGGTCGCCTCGACGATCCACCGGGACGAGGCGATGGTCGCCGTGGGGCCCCAGTACTGGGTGTCCGAGTCGCTGGAGCAGGCCGGCTGCGAGCTTGGCGGTGCTGCGTCGCTGGGAGAAGCCGAAGCGGCTGCGCTCGTGTCCGAGGTAGATGTTCTCGGCGACCGTGAGGCCCTCGACGAGGTCGAGCTCCTGGTAGATGGTGGCGATACCGAGGTCCATGGCTGCCTGCGGGTGCGCGAACCGCACCTCCTCGCCCTGCCAGGTGATCGATCCCTCGTCGGGCTGGTGGACCCCCGCGAGCACCTTGATCAGGGTGGACTTGCCGGCACCGTTCTGGCCGAGCAGGCAGTGCACCTCGCCGGGTCGGACGTCGAGGTCCACCCCGCCGAGTGCGACCACTCCGGGGAAACGCTTCACGATGTCGGCCATGCCCAGGAGGGTCGCGGCGCCGTTGCCTGCCATGCGAAGGGACGCTAGTGGCACTTTTGTCTGAGCGTCAAGCAAAAGTTCTCCGGATCTGCCGATGTTATGGATTCGAGACATGGCGAAGGGCAATGTGCTTGACTACGAAGCGTGACCACGACGGCTGCTTCGTTCGCGGCCCCGGGCGGGACGTCAGGGGCAGGCGAACTGCTGCAACTGATGCTCGACGGAACCCCGCGGACCCGGGCCGAACTGATCAGGATGACGGGGCTGGCGCGGTCCACGGTGGGTGCTCGGGTCGATGCGCTCCTGGCCGCCGGGCTGCTCACCCCCTCGGGCGAGGCGGCCTCCACCGGTGGGCGCCCACCGGCCAGGCTGGCATTCAACCCCGACGCCGGAGTCGTCATCGGTGTCGACGTCGGCGCCACCCACGCACTCGTCGCCCTGACCGACCTGCGCGCTCGCGTCCTCGACGAGGCCGCCCTGACCCTCGACGTCACCGCTGGGCCCAAGGCCGTGCTCGACCAGGTGGCCAGGACGTCGCGTGCCCTGCTCAAGAGCGCCGGCCGCAGCCGGGCCGACCTGGCCGGTGTCGGGATCGGGCTGCCGGGCCCGGTCGAGCACTCCACCGGGCGACCGGTGCTGCCCCCGATCATGCCCGGCTGGGATAACTACGACGTGCCGGGCCACGTGATGGCGGCCCTCGGTGGGCCGGTCCTCGTCGACAACGACGTCAACATCATGGCCCTGGGCGAGCACGCGACGATGTACCCGCACGTGGAGCAGATGCTCTTCGTCAAGGTGGCGACCGGCATCGGGGCGGGCATCATCAGCGGGGGACGCCTCCACCGAGGGGCCCAGGGCACGGCCGGCGACCTCGGACACGTTGCCGCGCTGCACGGCGGGGACACCCGCTGCACCTGCGGCAACCTCGGGTGCCTCGAGGCCGTCGCGAGTGGCCCGGCGATCGTGCGTGCCCTGCGTGAGCGCGGGGTGGACCTCCAGGACAGCAGCGACCTCGTCCGACTGGCCAAGGCCGGCGACCTCGCCGCGGCCACCGCGATCCGTGACGCCGGCCGCGAGATCGGCCACGTCCTCGCGACCTGCGTCAGCCTGCTCAACCCGTCCGTGATCGTCGTCGGCGGACGACTCGCGCAGTCCGCCGAGAGCCTGCTCGCCGGCATCCGAGAGGTCGTCTACGGACGGTCCCTGCCGCTCGCGACAGGCGACCTGCAGATCGTCGCGTCACGCACCGCCGGGCACGCGGGCGTCATCGGAGCGGCGACCATGGTCGTGCAGCACGTCCTGTCGGTCGAGCAGGTCGAGCACCAGCTCGCCGCTGCCGCCGCAGGCTGACACCTCAGCCTGCGACCGACAGGGATGCGACCTCAGGCGGCCCAGCGTGGCGCCG
>JAGNQK010000049.1 GCA_017989115.1 Dermatophilaceae bacterium
CCTCGACGTGCTGCTCGCGGCGTTCGAGCTGGACAAGGCGATGTATGAAGTCGTCTACGAGGCCCGCAACCGCCCGGGCTGGGTTGAGATCCCCCTCGCCGCCGTCCGCCGCCTCACGGCACACTTCTCGCAGGATCCCACCAGTCAAGGAGAGCCGACGTGAACCCCACACCCAGTCCCGAGGTCGGCGGCGCCATCACCGCGCTCGTCCAGGGCCGCCACCAGCAGCCGCACGACCTGTTGGGGCAGCACCTCGAGCCCGGCGGCCTGCGGATCAGGGTCCTCAAACCCCTGGCCCAGTCGGTGCAGGTGCGCTTCGAGGACGGCGTGACCCTCGACCTCGCCCACGAGGCCGAGGGCGTGTGGACGGCGGTGAGGGCTGATGCGGAGCGCACCATGGACTACCGCCTCGCGGTGGCCTGGGCCGACGGCATCGAACACGTCCAGGACGACCCGTACCGCTTCGCGCCGACCTTGGGCGAGGTCGACCTGCACCTGGTCAACGAGGGTCGCCACGAGCTGCTGTGGACCGTGCTCGGATCGCGGCTGCACGAGTACGACGGCCCGATGGGGCCGGTCAAGGGCGTGGCGTTCGCCGTCTGGGCCCCGCGGGCCAAGGCCGTTCGCGTCATCGGTGACTTCAACGACTGGGACGGGCGCATCCACCCGATGCGCATGCTCGGCGGGTCCGGGGTCTGGGAGCTCTTCGTCCCCGACGTCGGCGTCGGCAACATCTACAAGTACGAGATCCGCGGTGCCGACGACGTCGTGCGCACCAAGGCCGACCCCATGGCCCGCCGGACCGAGTGCCCGCCGAACACCGGGTCGGTCGTCGACGCCTCAGGGCACGAGTGGGGTGACGCGCAGTGGATGGAGCAGCGCGCGCAGAGCAACCCGCACACCGGCCCGATGAGCACCTACGAGGTGCACCTGGGCTCGTGGCGACAGGGGCTGTCCTACCGCGAGATGGCCGAACACCTCGTCAACTACGTCAAGGACCTCGGCTTCACGCACGTCGAGCTGCTCCCGGTCATGGAGCACCCGTACGGCCCGTCCTGGGGCTACCAGGTCACCGGGTACTACGCCCCGACGGCCCGGTTCGGCACCCCCGACGACTTCCGCTACCTGGTCGACACGCTGCACCAGGCCGGCATCGGCGTCATCCTCGACTGGGTGCCCGGGCACTTCCCGCGTGACGCGTTCGCCCTGGCCCGCTTCGACGGCCTCGCCCTGTACGAGCACCCGGACCCGCGCCGCGGCGACCAGCCCGACTGGGGCACCCACGTCTTCGACTTCGGGCGCCTCGAGGTGCGCAACTTCCTCGTCGCCAACGCCATCTACTGGCTGGAGGAGTTCCACATCGACGGGCTGCGCGTCGACGCCGTGGCCTCGATGCTCTACCTCGACTACTCGCGCAAGGACGGCGAGTGGATCCCCAACGTGCACGGCGGGCGCGAGAACCTCGAGGCGATCGGCCTGCTCCAGGAGGCCAACGCGACGGCCTACCGGCGGGTGCCCGGCATCGTGACCATCGCCGAGGAGTCGACCTCCTGGCCGGGGGTCACGAAGGAGACCTCGCAGGGCGGGCTCGGCTTCGGCCTGAAGTGGAACATGGGGTGGATGAACGACACCCTTCGCTACCTCAAGGAAGAGCCGATCAACCGGCAGTACCACCACAACCTGCTGACCTTCTCGCTGATGTACGCCTTCAGCGAGAACTACCTCCTGCCGATCAGCCACGACGAGGTCGTGCACGGCAAGGGCTCGCTGCTCACGAAGATCCCGGGCTCGCGCGACGAGCAGCTGGCGACGGTGCGCGCGTTCCTCGCGTACATGTGGTCCCACCCCGGCAAGGTGCTGCTCTTCATGGGCAGTGAGTTCGCGCAGCCCGGCGAGTGGGCCGACGGCCGATCGCTCGACTGGTGGCTGCTCGACCACGCGGCGCACTACCGGGTGCATGCGCTCGTCAAGGAGCTCAACGCCCTCTACCGCGGCCACCCGGCGCTGTGGGCGATGGACTCCGAGCCGGCGGGGTTCCGTTGGCTCGACGCCGACGACAACACCGGCAACCTGTTGTCCTACCTGCGTTTCGAGCGGGCCGACCAGAGCGGCGACGTCGTCGCGACGGTGGTCAACTACGGCGGCGAGGACAAGGCGTGGGTGCGCATCGGCGTGCCCCGCGAGGGCCGCTGGGAGGTCCTGCTCGACACGAGCGGGTTCGACGAGCACAGCAGCCCGAGCACCGCCGGCACGATCGTCGAGGCCGAGCACGTACCGTGGCACGACCAGCCGTTCTCCGTCACGGTGCGGGTCGCCCGGCTCACGACGATCTACCTCGCACCAGCGGTCGAGGTCATCGAGTCCGAGGTCGCCGCTGACGCCTCCGAGGCCGCACCCACCGCGTGACGTTCAGGCCCGGCGGGAGATCTCTCCCGCCGGGCCCGGCCCGCGCTGTCTACTGCCCCAGGGCAGTGGGTCAGATGAACAGCAGCTGGGCACCCTCGGTGAGCTCCATGAAGTCGCTCGCCGAGATGATCGCCTCGACCCCTTCGTAGAGGTCGTCTTCGGTCAGGTGGTTCATGTCAGCCGACATCCGGCAGGCCCACATCTGGGCACCGGAGGCGGTGAGGATCTCGAGGAACTCCGGCACGTCGGGCACGTCGAGGTCGGCGATCTGCTTCTTCATCATCTTCGTCGCGGCCTTGGTCGCCCCGGGCAGCGCACCGAGCATGTGGTGCACGCCCATGCCGCTGTGACCCGGAGGGTGCATCGCGGTGTTGCCGACGAAGGAGAACTGCAGGTCGCCCATCGTGGCCTTGTTGATGATGTCGAAGCCCCAGAAGGTGAAGAACAGGTGGGTCTCGATGCCCTCGCCGACTGCGGCGTTGGCCAGGATCAGGCCGGGGTAGGCCATGTCGAGGTTGCCCTTGGAGCAGATGATCGCCAGCTTGCGACCGGTGCTCTGCGGGGCGTCGAACGACGGGACGATGGGGGCGGTCGTCGTGGTGTCACTCATGGCTCAGACACATCCCTTCGGCTTGGGCAGGCCGGAGACGTAGGCCATCTTCTTCGCGGGCTTGCCGGGGAACAGGGCGAACAGCTCCTTGACCGGGGCGCCGGTCTGGGTGGACACGCGACGCAGCGTGGGCGTCTCACCCATGGCGGCGTGGTCGGTGCGCAGGAAGCGGATGAGCTCCCAGTGCTTGTCGGTGAGGTCGAGGCCGATGAGGGCGGCCAGCTCGGGGGCCAGTTCCTCGCTCCACTGGTCGGGTCTGGTGAGGAACCCCTCCTCGTTGACGTCGACCTCGTGGCCGGCGATCGTCGTGGTGCTCATGACGGTGATGTCCTTTCGTGTCGATCTCGAGGGGTTCAGACCGGGACCTTGCCGGCGGTCTGCATGTCGGCTGGCAGGCCGAGGGGGCGGCCGGGCAACAGGGCGTTCCAGTAGACGTGCCGGAAGGCGAGCTTGCCGAGGTGGTTGGCGCGGCTCTCCTTGAGCAGGCTCATCGGCCCGACCTTGGGCAGCGGGAAGGTGCCACCCATGGGCTCGGTCTCGTAGTTGAAGTCGAGCAGCAGCGCCTTGCCCCCACCGGATTCGATGAAGCAGTTGGCGTGCCCGTCGAAGGAGTGCGAGAGCGGGCGTCCGGCGACGGCATCCTGGAAGTTCTCGACGAAGACGTCGACGGAGAAGTGCGCCACCGACCCTGCCTTGGAGGTGGGGATGTTGCTCGCGTCGCCCAGGGCCCAGATGTTGTCGTACTGGGTCGAGCGGCAGGTGTGCTTGTCGACCGGTACGTAGTTGAGCTCGTCGCCGAGGCCGGATGCCGCGACGAAGTCCGCGCCCATGTTCAGCGGGACGGTGACGAGCTGGTCGTAGGGCACCTCGCGTTCGTCGTAGGACCGGATGACTTTGGCGTCCTGGTCGACGCTCTCGATCATGAAGTCGGTCTCGACGGTGATGTTCCTCTCGGTGAGCAGCGTGCCGAGCCGCTTACTGGCCATCGGCTTGGTGAACGCACCGTCGAGAGGGGTGACGAAGACGATCTCCGTGGCCTCGCGCACGCCCTTGCCCTTGAGGTAGTCATCCGCGAGGAAGACGAACTCCAGTGGCGCCACCGGGCACTTGATGGGCAGCTCGGTGATGTGCATGACCAGCCGGCCACCGGTGAACGCGTCGAGCTGCGCCCGCAGCGCGAGTGCACCCTCGAAGGTGTAGAACTCACCGACCTCGCGGTGCCACTGCTCGCCGAGCATCCCGGGGGTCTGGTCGGGGCGGGGGGTCGTGCCGCTGGCGATGACGAGCTGGTCGTAGTGCAGGGTGCGTCCGCCGACGAGGTGCACGGTGGAGGCTGGGGCGTCGACCCGTTCGACCTCGGCCATGACGACCTCGACGTCGTCGTGCAGGTAGGGGCGCTTGCTCTTGCGGATCTGGCCCGGCTTGTTCATCCGGAACGGGATGAACAGGTACCCCGGCTGGTAGTCGTGGATGTCGTCCTTGTCGACGACGGTGATGGACCATTCGGTGGCCGGGAGCCGCTTGCGGAGCTTGTTGACGACCATCGTCCCGGCCGTGCCCGCTCCCAGGACCACGAGGTGCTTCGTGGTGGTGGACATACTTCGACGATACCCCTGTGGGTATGACCGGAACGGCGGAAGACTGCTCCACGGGGTGTGATCTCGTAGACACCTCTGACAGGATCACCACCATGAACGCGCCCCGTGCCGGACAGCTCGCCCAGCCCTCTGACCTCGTCGATGTCGCCGCGCTCGTCACGGCGTACTACACGCGCGAGCCGGACCCCGACAACGTCGACGAGCAGGTCGCATTCGGCACTTCTGGACACCGGGGATCGAGCCTGCGCACCTCGTTCAACGAGGCGCACATCCTCGCGACGACGCAGGCGATCTGCGAGTACCGCCGCGACCAGGGTTTCGACGGTCCGCTGTTCATCGGGCGCGACACCCACGGCCTGTCCGAACCGGCGTGGGCCACCGCGCTCGAGGTGCTCGTCGCCAACGACGTCACCGTGCTCGTCGACGCCGACGACCGCTACACCCCGACCCCTGCGGTCTCGCACGCCATCCTCACCGCCAACCGCGGCAAGATCACCGGCGTCGACGGGATGCCGGCCGGCGTGGGCCTCGCGGACGGCATCGTCGTCACGCCCTCGCACAACCCCCCGGCCGACGGCGGCTTCAAGTACAACCCGCCCCACGGTGGGCCCGCCGACTCCGACGCGACGAAGGTGATCGCGGCCCGCGCGAACGAGCTGATCCGCGGCGGGCTGGCCGGGGTCAAGCGGGTGCCGTTCACCCGTGCCCGCGCTGCGGTCGGCACCTACGACTTCCTGGGCGCCTATGTCGACGACCTGCCCAACGTCCTGGACATGGCCGCGATCCGCGACGCCGGCATCCGCATCGGCGCCGACCCGCTCGGCGGGGCCGCGGTCGACTACTGGGGTGCGATCGGTGAGCGCCACGGGCTCGACCTCACCGTCGTCAACCCGCTCGTCGACGCGACGTGGCGGTTCATGACGCTGGACTGGGACGGCAAGATCCGGATGGACTGCTCCTCCCCCTCGGCGATGGCCAGCCTCATCGCGCAGCGCGACTCCTATGACATCGCCACGGGCAACGACGCCGACTCCGACCGCCACGGCATCGTGACCCCGGATGCCGGCCTGATGAACCCCAACCACTACCTCGCCGTCGCGATCCAGTACCTCTACGGCGGGGCGCGGCCGCAGTGGCGGGCGGATGGCTTCATCGGCAAGACGCTCGTGTCGAGCTCGATGATCGACCGGGTGGCGGCCGACCTCGGGCGGCGGCTCGTCGAGGTGCCGGTCGGGTTCAAGTGGTTCGTGCCCGGCCTGCTCGACGGCTCGGGGCCGTTCGGTGGTGAGGAGTCGGCCGGTGCGTCGTTCCTGCGCCACGACGGGTCGGTGTGGACCACCGACAAGGACGGCATCCTGCTGGCCCTGCTCGCCTCCGAGATCCAGGCCACGACGGGCACGAGCCCGAGCGAGCACTACCGGGCGCTGACCGCCCGGCACGGCGAGCCGGCGTACGCCCGCATCGACGCCGCTGCCAACCGCGAGCAGAAGGCCAAGCTCGGTGCGCTGTCACCCGACGACGTCAGCGCGCAGTCCCTCGCCGGTGAGCCGATCACGGCCAAGCTGACCGCGGCTCCCGGCAACGGTGCGGCGATCGGCGGCCTCAAGGTCGTCACCGAGTCGGCGTGGTTCGCGGCCCGGCCCAGTGGCACCGAGGACGTCTACAAGATCTATGCCGAGTCCTTCCGTGGCCCCGAGCACCTGGCCCAGGTGCAGGCCGAGGCCAAGGACGTCGTCTCAGCAGCCCTCGGCTCCTGACCCCACCTCACGCCCCACCGTCCCCACACCCACACACGCCCACACCCTCAGACCCCCAGTCGAGAGTAAGCGAATCGCCGCGTGGCCCTCGGGCCACGCGGCGATTCGCTTACTCTCGACTGCAAGTGCCCGTCAGGCGTCGGCCCCGCGAATCCGGCGCTCATCGGACACCCACATCCCGAGCAGCCCACCGAAGTGGCCCTCGAACCGCCCCCACTCGTGCGGCGGGTACGTCTGCTGGATCGTCGACTGCAGCAACGAGCGGAAGTCGGGCCCGTCGATCCACTCGAGCACCATGTCGTCGACGTGCGGGAGCGTGCTGTCACAGAACTCGGCGTAGCGCTCGGTCTCGAAGTGGTCGTCGGCGAGCGCCTGGTAGGCCTCGAGCTTGGCCTGGTAGTCCAGCGCCTCGTCGTCGGCGATCTCGAACCACGGCCCGGTGTCCACCTGCGTCTTCGCCACCCGCCCCGTGACCACGCAGAACGTCGACCAGCGCAGCAGCGCCTTCATCGCCCACGGGAAGTAGTAGTGCAGCGAGGTCACCGCGACGTCCGGGCACGCGTTCGCGTAGTCGATCGGGTAGACCATGCCGTCCTTGACGAGCATCTCGCAGGAGTTGAACTCCCAGCGGAAGAACGCGTTGACCGTCTGCGAGATCGTCCGGGTCTCGCGCCCGACCTCCGGGGAGAGGAAGTCGTGCGCGACGGCATACCGCTCGTGCATCGGCTCGTCGGGGCGGAACTTCATGACCATGGTCTCGGGGCCGATGGTCAGAGACCGCGCGAAGTGCTCGTAGTCAGGCACCGAGGCCTGCAGGTGCATGAGCATCTCGCCGGAGTCGTCGTAGGAGCGGTGCAGGTCGGCCCGGTCCTTGACCTGCGAGACACCTCGCCAGCCCCCGCCGTCGAAGGGCTTCATGTACAGCGGGTACCCGAGCGGCTCGGCCACCTCGTCGAGGTCGAAGGACTGGTTGTAGCGCGAGGACGTGTAGGCCCACCGCGCGTTGTCCACGGGGTGCTTGTAGGGCACGAGCACCGTCTCGGGCACGTGCATGCCGAGCCGGATCAGGGCGCAGTAGGCCGAGTGCTTCTCCATCGACTGGAACGTGAACGGGCTGTTGAGCAGGTACACGTCGTCCATGAGCGCGACCTTCTTCAGCCACTCGCGCGGGTGGTAGTACCAGTGGGCCAACCGGTCGATCACCAGTTCCTGGCGGGCCTTGTCACGCAGGTTGAACGGCTCGATCGTGAGCCGCTCCGTGGTGATCGTGTGCTCACCGCCGCCGGGCGGCTTCAGCACCCCGAGACGCCGAGCGAGCGCCTCGAATGCCGTCGGCCAGTCCTCCTCGGCACCGAGAAGCAACCCGACGAGGTGGTCGGTTCGTGTGGCCATGAGTGGTCTCCTACTCCTCGGGTGGAACTACGGGTCGGATGCCGTGGCGCACCACGGCGGTGTCGCGGCGGGCCGCGGTGGTCACGTCACACGAAACGCTGGAGGTGATGAGCAAGCTGGCGCTGCCACCACGGCCAGTCGTGCGCGCTGTCGTGGCCCCACACGTCGAGCTCGTGGCGAATCCCCTTGTCGGCCAGCAGGGCCGCGAACTCCCGGGTGGCCGGCAGCGACCGGGTGGGTGAGACCTCGAAGGGGCCTTCGCCGACGACGAGCAGCACGGAGACACGCGACCTGATCCAGTCGAGGTGGTCACCGTCCATGTTCGCCAGATACGCCGTGGGGTTCGCGAAGTACGTCGCGTCGCCGAGCTCACCCCAGCCGTTCCAGCTCGTCGGGTCGTAGTTGCCCGAGAGGCCGATGGCCATCGGTGCGACGTCTGCGCGCTGAAAGGTCAGGTGCACGGCGTGGTAGGCGCCCAGCGAGACGCCGACGGTGATGATCTCCTGTCCCCCACCGACCTGCTCCTGGATCCACGGCAGCACCTGCTGCGACAACCACGCCGTGTAGGTCTGCGCCCGGCGGGCCCGCTCCTCGGTCGGCTGGTCATTGGCCGACCACGTCCACCCGTCCATCGAGTCGACGCAGAACAGGCTGACCCGACCTGCCTCGATGAGGGGGCGCACGGCATCCAGCATGCCGTTGCCCTGCGCGTCTCGGGCCGATCCACCCTCGGACGGGAAGAGCAGCACCGGCCGCCCCCACGCTCCGTAGCGGACGACCTCGAGGTCGACGTCGTGCCCGGGAACCTGCAACCGCACGGCGCTCGTCTCCATGCGCACACCTTGCCGGTCACCACCCCCTCTCGCAAGCACTGCCCGCGAGAGGATCAGTCGGTCTCGCCCCAGACGGTGCGCAGCACGTGGGTCAGGCCGGGATCGAGTGCATCGCGCCAGGCCGTGTAGTTGTGCAGGTCGGCGACCTCGGTCAGCTCGACCGTGTGCCCGGCCCGACGCAGGGCCGCCGCCATGTCACGGTTGTTGGCCATGTTCTCCTCGATGGCCCCGCACGACATGCCGACGACGAGGGGGTGCTCGGTCTCGCGCATGTCGAGCACGCTCTGCACGAGCCGTGAGATCCGCCCGAAGAAGGGGTAGCCGCTCTCGTCGAGGTCGTGGCGCACCTGGAAGAACGACCCGGACTGCGAGTACACCCCGCCGACCCGCGGTGCCGCCAGCAGCCCGAGCAGCACCGCGGTCAGCCCGCCGAGGCTCGCGCCTGCGACCACGACCGGGCCGCGCACGGCATACCGCTCGCCCAACCCGTCGAGACCGGTGGCCGCGATCGTGCGCAGGTACTGGGGTGAGCCCGAGTACCAGGCATCACGGATCACCGGGGCCGCGAGGGCAACACGGTGAGGTGGCAGCACCCCCGTCGCGATGAGGGCTGCACTGTAGGTGGTGATCGACGCGAGCTGGTCGTACTCGGGCCCGTCGTGCACGAGCAGCAACGGAGCCGGCTCGGTGTCGGGCAGGTCCTGCGGGATCCAGACGGTGACGGGCACCTCGTGGCTGGTCTCACCGGTCAGGGTGTGCGGGTCCAACCGTCCGGGGACGGCGGGCGCCGACAGCCACCACGGCGGCACGTAGCCGGGCAGCTCGACCACCGACCGGTCCCCGAACGCGGTGCGCACGGTGAGGGGGTTGGCGGGGTCGAGCACGATGTCGACGGCGTCACCGCGACCGACGGCGAAGCGGTACTCGATGCGCTGCAGGCTCGGCACCGGCAGGTCGAGGCACCAGCCCGCGTCATCACGGGTGAACTCGCGCGGGCCGGGAACGGCTCGCTCGCACTGGAGGACGACGGCCGTGACGGCCGGGTCGACGTCGTCGAGCCGGAACCGGAGGTGGTCGTCGATGAGGGTCGCTGCCACCAGGATCAGAAGAGGGCACTCATCAGGGCGGTGCGCCCCTTGCGAACCCGCTCGTCGTGGTTGCCGACGACCGAGAACAGCTCGAGCAGGTGCGTGCGGGCCTTGTCTCGGTCAGCACCTTCGCTGGTCCGCACGAGGTCGAGCAACCGGGCGAAGGCGTCCTCGACGTGGCCACCGAGCACGTCGAGGTCGGCGACGACGCACGCGGCGTCGACGTCGGCAGGGTCGGCCGCGGCTGCAGCCCGGGCCGCCGTCAGGTCGACGCCGGTCGTGCGCTGCATCAGGCCCACCTGGGCCAGGCCGAGCTCGGCGTCGTGGTCCTTGGGGTTCTCGGCGAGCGCCTGCTCATAGGCGGCGGCCGCCCCAGCAAGGTCACCGCGCTCGATCGCCTGGAACGCAGCCTCGTGCAGCGGCGGGAGCGCGTCGTCCTCGGCGCCCTCGACCGGCTCGAGCTCGACGCGACCGGCGATGCCGTTCTGCACGGCTGCCTGGAGCAGCTGGTCGATGACCGCACGCACCTCGGCCTCGGGCTGGATGCCGGGGAAGAGCGGCACCGGCTGACCCTGGAGCAGACCGAAGGTCGCCGGCACGCTCGGCTGCCCGAACGCCTGGACGAGCAACGGCTGGAAGACCTGGAGCAGCTCGGGGGATGCCGACAGGTCGGCGCTGAGCACGAGGACGCGACCCTCGAGCGACGCCGCGACCGAGACGACCGTGTCGAGCAGCTCGCGGGTCGCGGAGTAGGCCGAGCCCCACAGCACCAGGACGCCGGGAACCTGCAGGGTGCGGTTCAGTGCCTCTTGGAGGTTGCTTGCGGTGACCTCGACGACCAGACCCCCGGGAACCGCGGGGCGCGCTGCCGGCGGCTGGCCGGGAACCGGGCCGGCCGGCATCCCACTGCCTGCCGTGGCTGCGGAGGGGGCCGTCAGGCCGGCAACGGAGGACAGGTCGACGGCGCCGCGGGTACCCGCGGGCGGGGTGGTCTCGCTCATGCGCAGATTCTCTCAAACGCGCAGGGCTGCGCGATCACAGGGCCTTGCCGGAGACGAGCAGCTCGGCCCCACCGATGACCGATGCCTGCCCCGTCGGGGGGATGAGCATGACGAAGGTCTCGAGGTTGTTCAGGGTGAGCGACTTCGTCACCTTCTTCTTGCCGGTCAGCTTGGCGTACTCGGCGGGCAGGACGAGCTCCTTGGCAGCCTTGGTCACGGCCAGGGTGTCCGTGCGCTTCATCAGGCCGAAGGTGACCACTCCTCCGTCGGCGAGGCGGAAGGACACGGCGTTCTTCAGCTCGGGCGTGTGCACCTGGGTCAGGGTGCCGAGCTTGCCGAGCGCCTTGGCCTGGGCCGCGGCGGTGGTCTTCAGGGAGTTGGCGAACGCGTTGTCGACGGAGACGGCCTTCGTCGCCACGGGCTTGGGGAAGGCCAGGGCTGCCGCGTAGGCCTTGATGACCGCCTCCGGCGTGGCCGGGAGCCCCTCGCCGTCGGTGACCTCCACCATCGGGGAGCCGGCGTTCTCCGGGGCCACCGCGGGAAGCGTGGCGCCGGCGAACATCGGCACGCTCGAGACGATCTTGAACGGCTGGTCGGGCTTGTCGGAGACCAGGACGTGCAGCATCTGGGTGTTCGTCGCTTCGTCGAGGGTCGACGCGACGATGGCACGGGGCCAGGCCCGACCCTGCGACTGGCCGACGATCGTCGGCTTCGGTGCAACCGCGAGGTCAGGGGTGGCCGCGGGTGCCGCGCCACGGGCCGCCTTCGCATTGGCCACGGTCAGAGCGTCACCCGCAAGGAAGACCGCACGGGCTGCGGCCGCCTTCTTGGCGTCACCCTCGACGGGCGCCTCCGCCTGCGCCAGGACCCGGGCGGCGATGTCGGCGGCGCCTTCGTCCCCGAGCGGCGCGGAGACGGACTTCTCGGCTGGCGCCGGGCGCAGGCCCACGAGGGCGTCCTGCGTGCCGCAGCCCGTGAGGAGCAGGGCACTGGCCAGGGTGGCGGCGGCAACGGCGGATGTCGTGCGGCGGGTCATCGGGTGACCTCCTCGGTGGGCGCTTCTTCGGTGGATCGGCGGCTGGGCCATGCCAACGCCACTCCGGCCACGACGAGGAAGAGTCCGGCCAGGACGGCGACGACGGCCTCGACGAACCACGTCTTGTCCGTGACGGTGAAGGTCACGGTCTCGAGCGGCCCGCCCTCGGTGGCGATGACGAGTGCCTCGGGCGCCTGGGCCTGCTTGACCGTCAGGGTCACCGGCCCCTGGGCGGAGTCCTGTTGGCGCCACAGGTCGGCAAGGCCCAGGGCGGGAGGCTCGCCGGACCCCACCGTCCGGGTCAGCAACACCCAGTCGCGAACCCCGACCCCCGTGGCGGACACGATGCGGGCGTCGCCGAGCACGTCAGCGGCATCCGAAGGGTTGGCCAGGGCCATCCAGACCGTGGCACCCTCGGCGGGGGTGGCGGTCACGACGACGTCGGACTCGACGCGGTTGAGCACCGAGGGCCGGATGACCACCGGGTCGGCCGTCGCCGGTCGGGCGGTGAACTGCGCGGTGCCCGAGGACCCCAGCTGGGTCGCGAACCAGGCGCCGATGACGGTGAGCACCAGGCCGAGAACGGCGAGGAGTGCACCGACGACGCTCTTCACGATCGTGGTCATGGGGATGGGGTCCTTCGGGTTGACAAGGGGGGTCACCGACGCGGAAAACGCGCCACGGCGTCCCTCCACCATGACAAACGCCCCACCCTCCCGACAAATCCCACGGCGGGAGAACCCCCGTCAGGCCTCGAAGTCGCCTGCCCCGACGCGGACCTCACGAAGCAGTCCGAACAGCACGTCGTGCTGCTCGGCGTCGAGCATCGAGAGCCCGAAGTCGGCCGCCTCCAGATCACGGGTCACCGCCTCCATCGCCGCGCGACCGGCATCCGTGATCACCGCGAACGCGCCACGACGGTCGGCGGGGTTGGGCACCCGCTCGACGAACCCCTGGGCCACCAGGCGCTGGACGATGTTCGTCGCGCTCGTCGGGTGCACCATGAGGCGCTCCCCGATGCGGGACATCGAGAGGCGCCCGTCGCGGCTGAAGGTGAGCAGCACCAGTGCTTCGTAGCGCGCGAAGGTCAACCCGTGGCGACCCGCGATGGCGTCGAACTGGGCGAGGAGCAGCTGCTGGACGCGCATGATCGACGTCGCCGTGGCCATCGACGAGGCGTGCGACTCCTCACCCCAGCGCTCGCGCCACAACTGGCTCGCCCGCGCGATCGGGTCGAAGGGCAGGCGCACCGGCTGGCTCACACCCAGAACGGTAGCCCAGCGACGCCCCGGACCGGCCTTCGGGAAGGCGGCGCCGACGGATTGCGCAAGCGCTCTCGCAGTCCCTAGCGTTGTCTCTCATGAGCGGTATGAACCCGGTGACCTGGCCCGACCACGACGCGGTCCTCTTCGACCTCGACGGGGTCCTCACCCCCACGGCGGAGGTGCACATGCGGGCCTGGTCGGAGATGTTCAACGCCTTCCTCTCGTCGTGGGAGGACCCCGCCGCCGACACCTCGACCTACACCGACGACGACTACTTCGCCCACGTCGACGGCAAGCCGCGCTACGACGGCGTGCGGGACCTCCTCACCGCACGCGGCATCGACCTGCCCGAGGGCGACCCGAGCGACGCCCCCACCCTCGACACCGTGTGCGGACTCGGCAACCGCAAGAACGACGCCTTCAACGCCGTCCTCGAACGCGACGGGGTGTCACCGTTCCCGGGATCGGTGGCGCTGCTGGACCACCTGCGCGACCTCGGGATGCCGCTCGCGGTCGTCTCGTCGTCGGCGAACGCCCCGGC
>JAGNQK010000238.1 GCA_017989115.1 Dermatophilaceae bacterium
GTCGCGGCATCCGTGCTCTTCCTCGCCTCGCCCGGTGCCGGGTACGTCACCGGCCAGGTGCTCGTCGTCGACGGCGGAAACAGCGTGGCCGAGGAACGCCTGCCCCACTGAACGCCTGCCCCACTGGCGAGGCGGGGGCCCGGGAACGACAGGACCGGGCCAACTCATACTTGGCCCGGTCAGGACGAGTCTGGGCGAGGCGAGCGCGCGATCAGGCGACCGACACGCGGCATCCGCGTGAACATCGCACGAGCAGGTGCCGTGAGGGGTCAGGGGCGCGGGTCCTCGGGGCGTGAGATGCCGGGGAGCAGGGTCTCACCCGAGCGCAGCGCGTCGAGTGCGGCGGGGTGCACCTCCTCGAGGTGGCGCAGGCTCTTGCGGCGGTACCGCACGAGCTGGATGACGCCGACGCCCCAGAACAGGAACTGCACCGACATCGCGATGCGGAAGTGCTCGAGGGTGTAGGTCGAGGGCCCACCCGGAGCCAGCTGGTCGAGGACGATGCCGATCAGCGCGATCGTCGCGAGCGAGGCGACGAAGCCGCCGATGTTGACGACGCCGGTGGCGCGCCCCAGGTGCGAGGAGGGGTGGAAGGTGCGCGCGAGGTCGAAGCCGACCATCGACCCGGGGCCGCCGAGGGCGGTCACGACGACGAGCACGACGAGCAGCCACAAGGGCGCCGGTGCCGGCCACAGCAGCACGACCGCCCAGACGGCCATGATCGACCCGACGATGCCGAGCACCAGCTGCGAGCGACGGTAGGGGATGCGCGCGGTGAAGGCCGCCACGGCCGGGCCGGCAGCCATGCCGGTGACGGTCATGACGATGAGCAGCCACGACGCGACGTTCTCGTCGACCCCCTCACCGCTGACCAGGAACGGGAACCCCCACAGCATCACGAACACGGTGGCGCCGAACTGCGAGGTGAAGTGCACCCACAGCCCGAGCTGGGTGCCGGGGTTGCCCCACACCTCCGCCAGGGTCCGGGCAAGGGCGCGGACCTTGATCCGCTCGACCGACTCGCCCCGGTACGGGGAGTCCTTGACGACGGCGAGGAGCAGCACGCCGAGGACGATTCCGATGCCGGCCGCGGTGGCGAACGAGCGGGTCCAGCCCCAGGTGGCCAGGGCGGCTGCCAGCGGGGTGGCTGCCGCGATGGCCCCGAGCTGCCCGGCCATCCCGGTCAGCTGGGTGATGAACGGGGCCTGCTTGACCCGGAACCACACCGCGACCAGGCGCAGCAGCGAGGTGAAGATCATCGCGTCGCCCGCGCCGAGCAGGACGCGGGCGGCCATCCCGGCCTCGAAGGTCCCCGCGAAGGCGAACCACATCTGGCCGCCGGTCATCAGGGTGAGCCCGGTGACCATGAGGCGTTTCGAGCCGTACCGGTCGATCAGCACCCCGACGGGGATCTGCATCGCCGCGTACACCGCGAGCTGGAGCACCGTGAACGTCGCGAGCTGCGCGGCCGTGATGCCGAAGCGGTCGGCCGCGAGCAGCCCCGCGACGCCGAGCGAGGTGCGGTGGAAGACGGCCAGGATGTAGACCGACAGCGCGACCAGCCAGATCACCCAGGCCCGGCGACGGCCGATGTTGTGCACCTGGCGCAGCACGGGTCGGGTCACCACCCGAGTGTAGGAGCCGCGCGAGGGTCAGCCGGTGACCGTGTAGCTGGCGTCCGGGGCGGCGCAGTACGTGAACGGGCCGCCGCGGGCGGAGTGGTACTGGAACAGGGCCTGCTCGACGCGCAGCATGAGCAGTTCACCGTCGACGAGCGCCTGCGTGTAGTCCATGCCCTTCTGCGGGCAGCCCAGCGAACCGTCGTTCCACGTGACCGGGGACCACGCCGCGACGAGCACCTGGTCGGGGTCGACCTGGGCGCGTTGGGCGGTGTCGGCGATGGCCGCGGCCACCTCGGGGCGGGTGCGGATGTCGGCGGGCAGGGTGCCACCGGCGCCGGGAGAAGGGCTCTCGGATGCCGTCGGGCCGGGTGTCGTGGATGCCGCGGGCGTCGTGCTCGTGGGGTTTGGCGAGGTCGTGGCGTCGGTGCCTTCCTGCGTCGACGCGGCGCACCCGCCCGTCGCCACCAGGGCGGTGACGAGTGCGGCAGCCAGTCGCAGGTTCATGGTGGACACGCGATCAGCGCAGGACGTGTCGGCTGATCACGAGGCGCTGGATCTGGTTGGTGCCCTCGAAGATCTGGGTGACCTTGGCCTCGCGCATGAATCGCTCCGCGGGGAAGTCCTGCGTGTACCCGGCCCCACCGAGAACCTGGACGGCATCCGTCGTGACCCGCATCGCGGCATCCGTCGCCGTCAGCTTCGCGACCGCAGCCTCCTTGGAGAACGGGCGGCCGGCGTCCTTGAGGCGAGCGGCGTGCAGGTAGGTCGCGCGGGCGCTGGTCACCGCGGCCTCCATGTCGGCGATGAGGAAGGCCAGGCCTTGGTTGGCACCGATGGCGCGGCCGAACTGCTGGCGCTCCTTCGCGTACGACGCCGCGAGGTCCAGGGCCGACTGGGCCAACCCGGTGGCGGCGGCAGCGATACCCAGGCGACCGGCATCCAACGCCGACAGGGCGATGGCCATGCCCTGCCCCTGCGCCCCGATGCGGCGGGAGGCGTCGACGCGCACGTCGTCGTACATCACCTCGCGCACGGTGTCGCAGTGCAGGCCCATCTTGCGTTCGGGGGTGCCGAAGGACAGGCCGGTGGCGTCGCCGGGGACGATGAGGCAGGACAGGCCCTTGCCGCCGTCATCGGAGGTGCGCGCGAAGGTCGTGTAGTAGTCGGCGTGCCCGGCGTGGCTGATCCAGGCCTTGCGACCGCGCAGCACGTACTCGCCGGAGGCGTCGTCGGTGGTGGCTCGGGTGGTCATCGAGCCGATGTCGCTGCCGGCCTGCTGCTCGGAGAGGCAGTAGGCGCCGAGCTGCTCGCCCGAGAGCATGTCGGGCAGGAGGGTGCTCTGCTGCTCGGGGGTGCCGAACGTCGTGACCGGGTAGGCGGTCAGGGAGTGCACCGAGACTCCGACGGCCACGCTCATCCACGCGGAGGCGATCTCCTCGACGACCTGGAGGTAGACCTCGTAGGGCTGCCCGTAGCCGCCGAACTCCTCGGGGTGGGGGAGGGAGAGCAGGCCCGCGGCGCCCAGCGTTCGGAAGACCTCGGTGGGGAAGGACTCGTCGGTGGCGGCGGCCCGTTCTGCGTCGTCGACCTTGGGCCGCAGTTCCTTGTCGCAGATCTCGCGGGTCAGGTCGATGAGGTCCTGACCCTCCTCGGTGGGCATCAGCCGCGTCGCTGCCATGGCCCGACCCTACCCACTCCCGGCTTTTCCTCCCCATGAGGGAAGCACAAGGTTCGCAAGGGATGCCTTCCCTTGCGGACCTGACCTTTTCCGCCCCAGGCAGGCACGGTCGAGCGGCGTCAGGCCGGGTAGGCGATGGTCTCGGTCGCCTTGGCCGTCAGCCACACCGGGGTGCCGCGTTCGAGGCCGAGGTCGGCCAGCGCCGCGGGGGTGATGTCGACCAGGCAGGACGGAGACCCGGTCACCTCGACGCGCACGCGGTCACCGAGGAGTTCGATGCCGGTCACCGCGCCGGTCCACACGTTGCGCGCACTGGTGTTCTCGAC
>JAGNQK010000239.1 GCA_017989115.1 Dermatophilaceae bacterium
TGTCGGCGAGGAAGACGTCGTTGCCGGCCTCGTCCTGACCGAGCGGGTCGGTGTCGAAGTCGAAGTCCATCGTGCCGGCCAGCGCGTAGGCGATGCACAGCGGCGGCGACGCGAGGTAGTTCATCTTGACGTCGGGGTTGATGCGGCCCTCGAAGTTGCGGTTGCCAGAGAGCACCGCAGCCACCGACAGGTCCTCGGCCTGGATCGCCGACGAGACGTACGCCGGCAGCGGGCCGGAGTTGCCGATGCACGTGGCGCAGCCGTAGCCGACGAGGTTGAAGCCGAGCTTGTCGAGGTAGGGCCACAGGCCCGCAGCCTCGTAGTAGCCGGTGACGACCTTGCTACCGGGCGCCATCGAGGTCTTGACCCAGGGCTTGACGGTCAGGCCCCGCTCGACGGCGTTCTTCGCGAGCAGCGCCGCAGCCATCATCACCGACGGGTTCGAGGTGTTGGTGCACGAGGTGATGGAGGCGATGACGACGGCGCCGTCCTTGAGGTCGAACAACGAGGTGCCACCTCGCCCGGTGTCCTCGCCCCCGGCCTGGACCGGCACCGAGCGCAGTTCACCGTCGACGCCGTAGTTCTTCACGTCGAGCGCGAACTGCTGCTTGGAATCGCTGAGGGCGATGCGGTCCTGGGGTCGCTTCGGGCCGGCGATGGAGGGAACGACCGTCGACAGGTCGAGCTCGAGCTTCTCGGAGAACCGCGGCTCGGCCGCCGGGTCGAGCCACATGCCCTGCTCCTTGGCGTAGGCCTCGACGAGAGCGACCTGCTCCTCGTCGCGGCCGGTGAGGCGCAGGTAGTCCAGGGTGATGTCGTCGATGGGGAAGATGGCGCAGGTCGAGCCGAACTCGGGGCTCATGTTGCCGATCGTCGCGCGGTTGGCGAGCGGCAGCGCGGCGACTCCCTCACCGTAGAACTCGACGAACTTCCCGACGACACCGTGCTGGCGAAGCTGCTCGGTGATGGTGAGCACGACGTCGGTGGCGGTGACGCCCGCACGGGCGGCGCCGGTGAGCTTGAAGCCGACGACGCGCGGGATGAGCATCGAGACGGGCTGGCCGAGCATGGCCGCTTCGGCCTCGATGCCGCCGACGCCCCAGCCGAGCACACCGAGGCCGTTGACCATCGTCGTGTGGCTGTCGGTGCCGACGCAGGTGTCGGGGTAGGCGACGCCGTCGCGGACCATGGTGACGCGCGCGAGGCGCTCGATGTTGACCTGGTGGACGATGCCGGTGCCCGGGGGCACGACCTTGAAGTCGTCGAACGCCGTCTGGCCCCAGCGCAGGAACTGGTAGCGCTCGAAGTTGCGCCCGTACTCGAACTCGACGTTGCGCTCGAACGCGTCGGACCGGCCGAAGACGTCGATCTGCACGGAGTGGTCGATGACGAGCTCGGCCGGGGCGAGCGGGTTGATCTTGCTCGGGTCGCCGCCGAGGTCGGCAACGGCCTCGCGCATGGTCGCGAGGTCGACGACGCAGGGCACACCCGTGAAGTCCTGCATGATCACGCGGGCCGGCGTGAACTGGATCTCGGTGTCGGGCTCGGCGTTCTCGTCCCAGCCGGCGAGGGCACGGATGTGCTCGGCCGTGATGTTGGCGCCGTCCTCGGTGCGCAGGAGGTTCTCGAGCAGCACCTTGAGGCTGTACGGGAGCGTGTCGCTCCCCTCGACCGCTGCGAGGCGGTAGATCTCGTAGGACTGCTCACCCACCTCGAGTGTGCCGTGGGCGTCGAAGCTGTTCGTGCTGGCCACCGGGGCTCCCTTCAGGTCGTGCGTCGTCGCGCGATTCCCGTGATTTATCTTGATGTCAAGATATCTAACCACACCGGGTCGGTCGCGTCGAGCCTATGCCGCGGTGTGCCACCCGGCGAGACCCAGAGCCACCGGACTTCTCAAGCCAGCCGTTCCATCCGGTAGTGCAGACGGACGACGAGCGCGCGGCCCAGCCACAGGTGGTGGTCGGCGCGCACGGCGTGAGCGTCGCGGTAGTGCCGAACAGGGCGGTGATGAGGGCACCGTCTGGCAGGAACGGCGCCGACCACTGCGACCACGCATCCATCCGCCACTTCGCCGTGTGCTCGTAGAGGTCGCGCACCCCGGCATCCACCCCGGACGCGTCGAAGTGCGGCCCGCCGAGGGCCGCGAGATCGGGCAGGAGCCCGGCGGCCGGGCATCAGAGCGCTCCACGAGCACGGGCCTCGAGGTAGCGCTCCAGAACCGACCCCGCGATCCGGCCACGGTCGGAGACGGCGATGTCGTGGGCAACTGCCCAGCGCCGCACCTGCGCCGGTGTCGGCGGCGTCGGGGCAAGGGGCGGCGCCGCCTCCAGCCCGCGAACCGCCAAGTCCCCGACCACCTCCTCGGCGAGGCCGACGCGCGCCGCAGCGAGAAAGCGGTAGGTCCATTCCTGGGCGAGTTTGCGGGTCTCGCAGAAGACGATCGGCACGCTCGGGAACCGGATGTGGCACTCGGCGATCCCGTCGGCCACGACGCTCGGGCGCACGTGTTCGAGGGCGAAGACCCGTGAGTACCGGTCCTCGACGACCACCGCCGCGCGAGGGATCGCCGACAGTTCGGTGAGCTGGAACTTCAACGTGCCCGTCGTCAGCGACGACACCAGGTCAGTCAAGGACTTGCGCTCCACACTGGCCTGCAAGACCCCGTCGACGACGAGCCCGTAGTCCCCTGCCCTCAACGGTTCGCGCCGGGTCGTCACCTGACGGTCGGCGAACGTGAACGGGTACCGCTCCCGGATGTCGACGGAGATCTCCACGTCGGCCAGGCCACTGGCTCGAGCTCCGGGCACGGCCACGGCCGGGCGGGCCTGCTTGGCCGTGCGGGAGGTCTGCCAGAAGATCATCTGCCGGCCGCGGGCGGTGGTGATGACCAGTTGCGACCGGTTCTCGCGGCCGCGATCGAGCACGAGGTCGATGGCCGCCCCGCGTCGCACGCACGAGCGCACCGGGACCCTCTCGATGATCTCCGCATCCGCGGGCCACTCATCGAGCCGGTGGCAGTAGACCTTGCCGGTGCGTGGCCAGGTGTCCTTCGCCTTGAGCATGACCCCGTCACCGAGGGGGATCCGCAGCAGGTACGGCAGGGTCGACCCGGGCTCGGTGTTGCGCGCAACCACGAAGTCCTCGGGCACGACTACGCGGGGCCGCTCTTCGTCAGCAGGGCGACGCACTCGACGTGGTGCGTCATCGGGAAGGCGTCGAACGCGCGCAGCGTGTCGAGGCGGTAGCCGAGGTCGGCGAAGTAGGCCGTGTCGCGCGCCAGCGCGGCCGGGTCGCACGCGACGTATACCACCGCACGCGGGGCCATCGCGGCGATCTCGGCACACACGCCCTTGCCCGCGCCCGTTCGCGGCGGGTCGAGAACGACGACGTCGGCGGATGCCGGGACGAGGGTCGAGCGCGACGGCTTGCGTGGGCGTGACCCCCGCTGCGAAGAACTGCCGCGCCGCGACGGACGAGGCACCCCGAACGCGTCGTCGACCCGGGCGGCGAGCACCGCGACCTGCGGGAGGTCGGCGAGGTTGTCGCGAGCATGCGCGCAGGCCGCCGCATCGGACTCGATGGCGATGACCTGCCCG
>JAGNQK010000050.1 GCA_017989115.1 Dermatophilaceae bacterium
TACGATGGCGGCATGCGCGCAGCCATGGTGACCAGCCTCGACGGACCGGCCGCGGTGGAGGTGCTCGACCTGCCGGACCCCACCGACACCTCGAAGGTGGTCATCGAGGTCGCGGCGGCGGGGGTCTGCTTCCCGGACGTACTGCTGACCCGCGGCCAGTACCAGATCACACCCGACCTGCCGTTCGTGCCGGGCTCCGAGGTGGCCGGGCGGGTGCGGTCGGCACCGGTCGGCAGCGAGTTCACCGAGGGCGATCGGGTGGCCGCGTTCCCGTTCCTCGGGGGCTTCGCCTCGGTCGTGGCCGCTGACCCCGCCATGGTCTTCCCGCTGCCCGACTCGGTGACCTTCGAGGCCGCGGCGGCGCTACCGATGAACTACCTCACCTGCCACTTCGCGCTGCGCGAGCGGGGGCAGCTCGCCGCCGGGGAGACGGTGCTGGTGCACGGCGCCGCTGGCGGAATCGGCACGGCGGCCGTGCAGCTCGCCGCGGCGTGGGGCGCCCGCGTCATCGCGGTGGTCTCCTCGGACGACAAGGCCGACGTGGCTCGGGCCGCCGGCGCGCACGATGTCGTCCTCGCTGACGGTTTCAGGGATGCCGTCGCTGACCTCACGAGCCGGCGCGGCGTCGACCTCGTGGTCGACCCCGTGGGCGGCGACCGCTTCACCGACTCGTTGCGCTCGCTGTCCCCGGGCGGGCGGCTGCTCGTCATCGGCTTCACGGCAGGGTCGATCCCCGAGGTCAAGGTCAACCGACTGCTGCTGGGCAACCTCTCCGTCGTCGGTGTCGGGTGGGGTGCATGGTGGACCGGTCGCGGTGGGCCCGGACCCGCCTACCTGCGCCGCCAGTGGGACGACCTGCTGCCGCTCCTCGAGTCCGGCGCCATCGACCCCGTGATCGGCGAGGTCCGCGAGCTCGATGACGTCGTCGCGGCCCTCACCGCCGTCGACGAGCGCCGGGCGATCGGGAAGATCCTCCTCACCCCCTGACCCCCTGACCCCCTGACTTTCGCCGTGAGTGCGGAAGTGGTCGCCAGGGCCACCACTTCCGCACTCACGACGAAGCGCAGCGGCATCAGCGGGCCGAAACATCACGCTCCCTTAGGACTGACTTGAGGCAGGCGGGCGCCTCAGCAGGACACAGTGGAGACCAGCCGCGATGTGCGCGGTCCGTCGCGGCTGTCATGTTGTGCAGCCCGTGCGACGTCCCTGACCGGAGGTACACGTGTTCGACACCATCGGCGGCATCCCGCTGCACCCGCTCATCGTCCACGCGGTCGTGGTTCTCGTGCCGCTGGCCGCACTGCTTGTGCTCCTCGCGGCCCTATCGCCGCGAATCCGCGCGTGGGCAGGCATCCTCACGCCGATCACGGCCACGATCGCGCTGATCATGGTGCCGTTCGCCACCCAGAGCGGAGAGGCCCTGGAGAAGCGGGTCGCCGAGAGCGCAGCCGTCGAGGAGCACGCCGAACTCGGCGACAGCCTCGTCTTCTTCGTCCTGTTCCTGGCCCTTGCCGCCTGGGCACTGTGGTTCGTCGACCGACGAAGCCGCGCCACGGCACCCGACGGCGCTTCTGGTGGTGGAGCCGCGGGCGGGCGCCCACCCGCGATGCTCGCGGTCATGGTCCTGTGTGTCATCGCGGTGCTCGCGACGACGGTGCAGGTGGTGCGCATCGGGCACAGCGGCGCGTCCTCGGTGTGGGACGGCGTCGGCCAGCAGGTCGTGAGCAGCGGCGGGGACGGCGACTGACCCCCGACGACGTCCGGCAGGTTGGCTGCCCCAGCCACCAAGCTGCCGGACGTTGCGCGAAAGGCGTGGCACGGCATCCGGCCCCCTAGGCTGCCAACCATGGACTTCCGCAACATCTACGCCCAGGGGTTCGCCCGCGTCGCCTCGTGCACCGTGCCCGTGGCGCTGGCCGATGCGGCCACCAACGCCGAGCGGATCATCCAACAGGTCAAGGCCTGCCACGACGACGGCGTCGCGGTGGCCCTGTTCCCCGAACTCAGCCTGTCGGGGTACGCCATCGACGACCTCCTCCTGCAGGACGTCCTGCTGGAGGCCGTGGACGAGGCCGTCGTGACCATCGCCGAGGCGACCGCCAAGTTGCTGCCGCTGGTCGTCGTCGGGGCCCCGGTGCGCCACGGCAACCGGCTGTACAACTGCGGAATCGTCCTCCACCGCGGCGAGATCCTCGGGGTCTCCCCCAAGTCGTTCCTGCCGAACTACCGCGAGTTCTACGAGAAGCGGCACTTCGCCTCGGGCGCCGGTCACCAGGGCGAGTTCCTCGTGCGGCCGCACTGGCCCGGCGCCGACGCCGACGGCGAGATCCCCTTCGGCCCCGACCTGCTGTTCACCGCCGACGACCACCCCGACCTCGCCGTGCACGTCGAGATCTGCGAGGACATGTGGGTGCCGGTGCCACCGAGCCACGAAGCCGCCCTGGCCGGCGCGACCGTGCTGCTCAACCTCTCGGCCTCCCCCATCACGGTGGGACGCGCCGAGGACCGACACCTGCTGGCGCGTTCGGCGAGCGCCCGCTGCCTCGCCGCCTACCTCTACGCCGCCGCGAGCGACGGGGAGTCGACCACCGACCTGTCGTGGGACGGCATGACGATGGTCTACGAGATGGGCGATCTGCTCGGGGAGTCCGACCGGTTCCCCGACGGCCCCCGTCGCACGGTCGTCGACGTCGACCTCGACCGGCTGCGCCAGGAGCGCATCCGCCAGGGCAGCTTCCACGACAACGCCGAGGCGTACGCGGCCGACCAGGGCGGGTTCCGCGTCGTGCCCTTCACGCTGCGTCCGCCTAGCGGCGACCTGGGGTTGCGCCGCGCCGTCGACCGCTTCCCCTTCGTGCCCGACGACGAAGCCCGCCTGGCCCAGGACTGTTACGAGGCCTACAACATCCAGGTCTCCGGGCTCGAGCAGCGGATGCGCGCCATCGGCGGCGGCGACCCGGCCCGGATGCCCAAGATCGTCATCGGCGTCTCGGGCGGGCTCGACTCCACCCACGCGCTGATCGTCGCGGCCAAGGCGTGCGACCGGCTCGGCCTGCCGCGCACCCACATCATCGGCTTCACGATGCCGGGCTTCGCGACGAGCGCTGGCACGAAGAGCAACGCCATCCACCTCATGGAGTCGCTCGAGATCACGTGGGAGGAGCTCGACATCCGCCCCGCGGCGACCCAGATGCTCGAGGACCTCGGCCACCCGTTCGGCCGCGGCGAGGAGGTCTACGACGTCACCTTCGAGAACGTCCAGGCCGGGCTGCGCACCGACTACCTCTTCCGGGCGGCCAACCAGCGCGGCGGCATCGTGCTGGGCACCGGCGACCTGTCGGAGCTGGCGCTCGGCTGGTGCACGTACGGCGTCGGCGACCAGATGTCGCACTACGGGGTCAACGCCGGAGTGCCCAAGACGCTGATGCAGCACCTCATCCGTTGGGTCGTGTCGTCGCAGCAGTTCGAGGGGCCGGTCAACGGCACGCTGTTGGCGATCCTCGACCAGGAGATCAGCCCCGAGCTCGTCCCGGCGAAGGAGGGCGAGCGCATCCAGTCCACCGAGGACTCGGTCGGCCCCTACGCCCTTCAGGACTTCACGCTCTTCCACGTGCTGCGCCGCGGCTACCGCCCGAGCAAGATCGCCTTCCTCGCCGAGCACGCCTGGTCGGATGCCGGGAGCGGGCTGTGGCCGTCGGGGTACCCGGAAGGCGCGCGGCCGGCATACGACCTCGCGACGATCCGCCGCTGGATGAGGACCTTCCACTGGCGCTTCTTCGCCAACCAGTTCAAGCGATCGGCGATCCCGAACGGGCCGAAGGTCGTCTCGGGCGGTTCGCTGTCCCCGCGCGGGGACTGGCGGATGCCGTCGGACGCCGGGTCGGGTCCTTGGCTGGCCGAGCTCGAGGCGAACGTCCCGGAGGCCTAGCTGGCCTCGCCCGCGGTGAGTTCTTCGCGCAGGCGGGGCTCGGTGCGGCGCTCGGGGTGGATGCCGCGCTTGTCGGCGTAGAACTCGCGCACGAAGTCCATGTCGGCGACGACGTCATTCGTGGGCTTGAAGGTCGGGCCGAAACCTGAGGTCTTGCTCGGCCCGTCGACGAACGCGAGCGAGATCGGCAGCCCGGTGGAGCGGGCGATCCGCCAGAACCCCGACTTCCAGTACTCACCCTTGCTGCGGGTGCCCTCGGCGGCGAGGATCAGCAGGAACGGCTCGCCGGTGCGGGCCTGCGCCACGAGCTGGCGGATGACTGCTCCGGGGCTGGAGCGGTCGAGCGGGATGCCGCCGAGCCGGGGCAGCAGCCACCCGAGAGGGCCGCGGAAGATCTCCTGCTTGATGAGCACCCGGGGGGAGACGCCACCGCGCCACATGATGAGCAGCATCATGATGAAGTCCCAGTTGGAGGTGTGCGGGGCACCGACGAGGATGCCGGTTCGCGGCACCTCCCCGACGGCGGCCCAGCCGGCGATGCGCAGCACGAAGGCCGCGAATCGAGCGCGCAGCGTGGTCATCTCAGCTCCTGGTGCCAGCACAACGTCCGGCAGGTTGGCGGTTCGGGGCACCAGTCTGCCGGACGCAAGGCGACCGGTTTCGGGCGACCGACGTCAGGCGAGGGGCGAGCGTCGCCCGGCAACGGCATCCAAGGCACTGCCATCGAGGCGGAAGCGGGTCCACTCGTCCTGCGCGACCGCGCCGATCGACTCGTAGAACCCGATGCTCGGGGTGTTCCAGTCGAGCACCCACCACTCGAGGCGGTGGTAGCCACGCTCGACGCAGATGTCGGCCAGCGTGCGCAGCAGCTCCTGCCCCAGCCCTGAGCCGCGCTGCGCCGGTGTGACGTAGAGGTCTTCGAGCCAGATGCCGTGGGTGCCGGTCCACGTCGAGAACGACAGAAACCAGATGGCGCACCCGACGACCTCACCGTCGACCTCGGCGACGTGGGCGAACGCTGCCGGCTCGTGGCCGTCGGGGAACAGCGCCTGCTCCAGCTGCTCGAGCGTCGCGTCGACCTCGTGCAGGGCCTTCTCGTACTCGGCGAGCTCGCGCACGAGTTGAAGGATCACGGGCACGTCAGCGACGACAGCGGGGCGGACGCGGGAGGAGGCGGGCGGCATGGGGTCAATCTACGGACCTGCTCGAGTTGATGTTCCCTCACGACATGCAGGGTGCACGACATGCCGCGCTCCCTGCATGTCACCGACCCTCGCTCTGGGATGCCGGGTCGGTTCATCACGGCCGCAAACCCACCGGCTGATCGTCAGGTCATCACGCCGATCAGGTTCGGCGTGCTGCGGCGATGGCTGCTCCGTAGTGCTCGAGCGACTCCGCCATGTCCTTGACCCGCCGGTTGCGCCCCTCGACGCCGTAGACCTGCTCCGCCAGGAAGGTGCCGTCGATGAGGATCACCCCGAAACCCGCCAAGCGATCCGCGACAGCACGAGCCACGTCCGGACCCTCGGCCTCGAAGGCGATCTCGACCAGTTCGTGCATCCGCACGCGGGCCTCGGTGCGAACCCGGTCGAGGATCACCGCCACGTCAGGGTCGCGGTTGGTGATGAGCAGCAGCAGGAAGAGCCGCAGGAACTCCTGGTGCTCATCGAGCAGCACGGCGACCTCGCGCAGCGACCGTCGCAGCCGGGCACCGGCGTTGCCGCGGGTTCCCTTGATGGTGATGGCGTCGAAGAAGCGACGGGCGCCGCGTTCCATGACGGCGGCGGCGATGGCTGCCTTCGAGTCGAACTGCCAGTAGATCGAGCTCTTCTGGATCCCCGACTCCTTGATGATCGCCGAGATGCTCGCCCCCTCGTAGCCGTGCATCGACATCACCCGGGATGCCGCGTCGAGGATGTACCTGTACTCCCGGGCCCGCGCCGTCACGGTCAACGACTGGTCGCTGCGCATCCTCCAGGAGCTCGGGGTCGCCGAGCGCGTCAAGGAGGACATGGACATCGCCCGCTCGGTGACCTGGAAGACGCACGACGACCACCTCGTGCTGCGCCTCGTGCCGTCCCAAGACGTCCTCGGCCACCCGCCGGCGATGATGATCTACCAGCCCGAGATGGAAGCCGTCATCCGGGAGAACGCCGCCGGGTACGACTCGCTCGACGTGCGTTTCGGGCACTGCTTCACCGGCCTGACCCAGGACGCCGACGGGGTGACGCTCATGGCGACGGATGCCGACGGCATCCCCTACGCACTTCGGGTGCGCCACGTCGTCGGTGCCGACGGAGGCAGCAGCCGGGTACGGGAGAACGTCGGCCTGACGATGGTCGGCGCCACCCGCCCACGACGGTGGATGGTCATCGACGGGGAGGTGCTGCAGCCCTGGCCGGACTGCGACGAGCTCGTCTTCTGGTCCGACCCCGTCCGCCCCGTCGTCGACATCCCGCTGGCCAAGGGCAACCACCGCTGGGAGATCCCCCTCGGCGCGGGCGAGGTGGACGAGGACTACGCCACCGAGGACCACGTCTGGGAGCGGTTGTCGCAGCTCGGCATCAGCCGCCGAGACGCCCGCATCAAGGGGTGGGCGTTCTACAGCCACCACGTGCGGCACGTCGACGCCTGGCGCAGGGGTCGGGTCGTCCTCATCGGTGACGCGGCCCACCTGATGCCACCGTGGGCCGGTCAGGGGATGCAGTCCGGCATCCGTGACGCCCACAACGTCGCGTGGAAGCTGGCCGCCATCTGCCAGGGCCGCGCCGACGAGGCCCTGCTCGACACCGTCGAGTCCGAGCGCCGGCCGCACGTGCAGATGCTCACGACCATGCGCAGCGGCTCGGCCAGCTCGTCGAGGCCGACAACCCCCTGCTCGTCCGGGTGCGCAACGCCCTCGGGCCCGTGCTGATGCACATGCCCGGCGCGAACCGGATCCTCCTGCCGCGCAGCAGCACCATCCGCTTCCAGCGGGGATGGGTGACCGGGACCCCGGGACGGCGCAACGCACTGGGCCGGATGATCCCGCAGCCGACCGTCTTCGACCGACAGGGCCGCGAGCACCGCTTCGACGACCTCGTCGGGTCCGGCTTCGTCGTGATCGGTGCGGATGCCGACCTCCGCGACTCGATGACCGCTCACCAGGTCGCGGCGTGGGCGGCGCTCGGAGCCCGGTTCGTCACCGTCCGGCGGTCGTTCTCCACCGCCGACGATCCCGACGTCGTCATCGACACCACCGGGTCGCTCACCGACTGGATGAAGCGGTTCCACGCCCGGGTCCTCGTCGTGCGGCCCGACCGCTTCGTCGCCGCCACCGACGCCACCGGGCTCGACGTCCCGGCCCCCCGCGGCAACCTCGACCGCACCACCTCGGCGACGTCGCACGCTCCCGCCCCCTCTCCCACACCCATCCGCGCCTGAACCGCGAAGGACCGCTCATGACCCAGTTGCGCACCACCGACGTCGACCTCGGGCGGTGGATGCTGCGCACCCACCAGGTCGGGGACCCCGCCGACCCGACCATCCTCTGGCTGCACGGGTCCGGCCCCGGCGTCAGCGCCCTGTCGAACTGGGAAGGCGTCCTCGGGCGGCTTCCCGGCTTCCACCACGTGGCCCCCGACCTGCTCGGCTTCGGCGAGTCGAGCCACCCCGACCTGCCCCTCGGGGTGGCGCACTCGGCCGAGGAGCGCGCCAATGCGCTCCTCCAGCTGCTCGACGTGCTTGGCGTCGAGCGCGCTCACCTCGTCGGCAACTCCATGGGCGGCATGATCTCCCTGTTGTTGCTCATCGCCCAGCCGTACCGCTTCGACCGCGCCATCCTGATGGGAAGTGGTGGCGCTCCCATGACCCCCACCCCCGACCTGTTCGCGATGGTGAAGTACTACGACGACCCCTCGCCGGAGGCGATGCTCAGCCTGATCAGGGCGTTCATGGTCGACACCAGCCGCTACAGCGACGCGATCGAGCAGATCGCCGCCGACCGCGCCCGGTACGCCGCCCGGGCCGACATCCGCCGCTCCCACGAACGCACCTTCTCACCCCAGGGGCCACCGCTGGTCTTCACCCCCGAGCAGCTTGCCGGCATCGACCACCAGGTGCTGCTGCTGCACGGCCGCGAGGACCGCATCATCCCCGTGGCCGCCTCGCACCACCTTGCGCAGCACCTGCCCAACGCCCAGCTGCACGTGCTCCCGAACACCGGGCATTGGGTGCAGATCGAGCAGGCCGACCGGTTCGTCGCCCTCGCGGAGCTGTTCCTCGGAGAGGCCACCTCGGCGGCGCGTGCCGAGCAGGACCCCGCAGCATGATCGACGTCTTCGGCTCCGTCCAGCTCGGCTACCTCGTCGTGGAGTCCAACCGCCTGTCCGACTGGCGACGCTTCGGAGCCGACGCCATCGGGCTGCACGTCGACACGCTGACCAGCGACGTCTCCCGCTTCCGGATCGAGGACCACACCTGCCGCTTCCTGCTGCAGCGCGGCCCGGCCGAGGACGTCACGGCCTTCGGCTGGCAGGTCACCAGCCACGAGGTCTTCGACGAGATCCTCTCCCGCGTGACCGCGCGCGGCCTCCCGGTGCGTGAGGGCACCCCGGAGGAGTGCGCCCTGCGCGGCGTCGAACGCCTCTGGCGCTTCGCCGCACCCAAGGGCGGTGTCACCGAGATCTTCACCACGCCCACCCTCACCCCGGAACCGCTGCGGATGACGGCATCCGGCTTCGTCACCGGTGACAGCGGCATGGGGCACGTCGCCATCACCAGCAAGGACGTGCTCGGGGTGCACAGCTACTACGCGACGCTGTTCGACGCGCGACTGTCCGACTTCATCCTCGAGCGGATCGGCCCGATGAAGCTGCGCATCCGGTTCCTGCGAGTCAACCAGCGGCACCACTCCGTGGCCATCGCGAACGTCCGGCAGGTGTCGGCCGACCCCATCCGAACCCGGATCCAGCACGCCAACATCCAGGTCGCGACCCTGGACGACATGGTCGCCTCCTTCGAGCGCGTCACTGCCGAGGGGTTCCGGATGATGTGGTCGATCGGCCAGCACACCAACGACCGCGAGCTGTCGTACTACTGCCGCACCCCGTCCGGCTTCGAGCTGGAGGTCGGCTGGAACCCCGTGCTGGTGACTCCCGAGCTGGAGTCCACCTGGGAGCCGACCACCTACCCCGGCATCTCGACCTGGGGCCACACCCCGGTCGGCGAGGACGTCGTCCACAAGCTGACCATGTTCCGCCACGCCGTCACCTCCCTGACCCACGCCGAGGCCACGGTGCCCCAGGCCCGGCATCCCGAAGCACTGCCCGTGTCCGTCCACTAGTCGCGGCCGCACGCCGACGGTGACGTTGGATGCCGTCCGGCGGCGTCCTCGTCGTCGGCGACGTCGGGGGGCGGGACTACGTTGAGTTCATGGAGATCACGATCGTCGAGGGCGACATCACCGCCCAGGACGTCGACGCAGTCGTCAACGCCGCCAATCGCGCAATGCGCGGTGGTGGCGGCGTGGATGGAGCCATCCACCGTGCCGGTGGGCCAGCCGTCCTGGAGGACTGCCGCAGACGGTTCCCGGCAGGGCTCGCTACGGGCGATGCCGGTTGGACGACGGCAGGCTTGATGCCGGCGCGGTGGGTCATCCATGTGGTCGGTCCGAACTACAACCGCGGCGAGCGCGACCGCACTCTGCTGACCTCCTGCTACCAGCGGGCGCTCGCGGTGGCCGACGAGCTCGGTGCACGGACGATCGCCTTCCCCCTGGTCAGCGCCGGCAGCTATGGCTGGCCGAAGTCCGACGCGATCGACGCAGCCCTGGAGGTCTTTCGATCAGCGCAGACCCAGGTGGCCGAGGCGCGGATGGTGGCGTTCGACCGTGCGTCGTATGCCGCGATTGAGGACGCACTTCGGCGGGGATGACCCCGCCAGGTGGATCGTCGCTGCGCGGCGCTGGTCAGTGGGGTCGGGCGGCGGTGCGCAGCACCGCGGTCAGCGCCGCGAGGTCCCCGGCCGCGGCGTGAGCCGCACCGACGTCGAGGCGGGCTCCGGCCGCGATCGCCGGCCCGGCCACCCGCACCGCGCGGGCGATGCCCGGGCCGTGGGTGACACCGCAGGCTGCCACGAGCCGGTCACCGACCACGGAGAGCACGAGGAGGCCGCCCGGCACGTCGAGCACCTCCTCGCGCGCGCCTGCCGGGGCGACACCCATTGACTGCACGGTCGCGTCGTACTGGTCGGACCACCACCACGGCACGTCGGTGAAGGCATCGTCCTGGCCGAGCACCGTGTGGGCGGCCACCTCACCCTGGCGTCCGGCCGCCGTGAACGACTCGAGCCGGATGCCGTGTGCCTCACCCGGGTGCCGCGTGCGCACCGCATCACCCGCGGCGAACACGTGGGGATGTGACGTGCGTCCCGTGGGGTCGATGAGGATGCCGTCGTCGACCGCCAGCCCAGCGGCCCGCGCCAGCCCATCACGCGGGACGATGCCGATGCCGGCCACCACCGCGTCGGCCGGCACGACGGTTCCGTCGGCCAGCCGGACACCGGTGACGGCACCGTCCGGCGAGCGCAGCACGGCATCCGGCGCCACACCCGTGCGCACGACCACCCCGTGTGCCTCGTGAAGGGCGCACAGCCACCCGGCCACCGCCGCGGGGACGCCTCGCGCGAGCACCCGGTCTGCGGCCTCGAGGACCACGACGTCCACCCCGCGGGTCGCTGCGGCGGCCGCCACCTCGAGCCCGATGACGCCTCCGCCGACGATGACCAAGCGGCTCGCGTGGTCCAGCGCCTGGGAGAGCGCCGCGGCGTCCGTGGTGTCACGGAGGTAGTGCACACCCTCGCCGTCAGCCCCCGGCAGGGCGAGACGCCGGGGCTGCGCCCCCGTCGCGAGGATCACCGACTCGAAGGGGACCACGTCACCGGATGCCGTGACGAGCCGCCTCGCGTCGGGGTCCAGGCTGGCGACCGTCGTGTTGGTGCGCACCTCGATGCGCTCGCGCCACGGATCCCCCGCGGGCCACACCTCGGGCACCGTCGCGCCCGGGAGCAGCAGCACGTCCTTGGACAGCACCGTGCGGTCGTACGGGGACCGGTCCTCTGCGGTGAGAAGAATGACGTGCCGCCCTGCGGCCGCGAGGGCGCGCGCCGCGGCACCGGCCGCGGGACCGCCGCCCACGACGACGGCATCCGGTCGGTGGGAGCTCATCGGATGCTGCTGCGCCGGCTCATGCGCCCTTGGTCGCCGTGCACAGGAACACACCGAACTCGCGGTCGCCCTTGAGGATCGTCGTGGCGTCAACGAAGGCGACGTCGGCGAATCCTGCGTGTGCCAGCTGCTCAGCGAGGCGGTCCCTGTCGAATCCATGATGGCCGTCGAAGTCGACCTTCTCGGCGTGGAAGGCGCCCTCGGGATCCTCGTCAAGGTCCGCGATGGCCACATGACCACCGGTCACCAAGAGGCCCGCCAGGGACCGCAGCAGCGCATCGAGGTCCTGCACGTGGTGCAGCGCCATCGAGCTCCAGGCCACGTCATAGGTGCCATCAAGAGAGTCCGTCGTGAGGTCTGCCCGCACAGCGCGAAGTCGGTCACCGAGCCCAGCCGCATCGATCCGCTCCTGTGCCACCTGCACCATTCCTGCGGAGGGATCGGTCACGACAACGGAACCCACCCTGTCGGAGAGCAGGATGCTGAGGCGACCGGTGCCACCGCCGATGTCCAGCGCACGCATCCCGGGGTTGAGGCTGACCGCGCGTGCGATGGCCTGTGCCACGGCGACCTGCCGCTCCTCGTGGCCGGGGGCGTCGTCCCATGTGGCGGCCTCGTCATCGAACCGCTTGTGTTCGTGCATGCAGTCGACCCTAGTCCCGACGCCACCGGCCGAGAATCATGCACTGAGCCGGGAGGAGAACCTGGCCTGTTTGGGCTATGGACGCTCGCGCCACCTCCTCACTAGCGTGTGCCTCGCTGGCGTGGCCGTGAAGGCCGCGTCCAAAGGTCAAGGAGGACTCGTGTTCGGTCGATTCCTGCTCACCACTTTGATGATGGTCGCGTCGGCAACAATTGCCGCACCGGTCGCGAGCGCCGGGCCAGCGGTGAACAAGTGTCCAGCTGCAGGTGGCGTCAAAGTGCTTGCGGCTGAGAGCCCCGCAACCATCGCGGTGACAGATACGCGAACCAATACTTCTGTCGACGTGGTCGTCACCATCACTGGGACGACGTTCACGATTGCGCCGGCCACTGGTGGATCCAACGCCCCGCATGCCCTTGTGACCACATCGTGGTGCGTGAAATCGGCTCTGAAGTCAACCGACCCATCGCCGGGGACCACGCTCAGCGGTTCGGGCCCCTCCTACAACAAGCAGGGCATCCAGCAGGACATCGGCTACGTCACGGTCTACACCGCGACGACAGGCACCTGCTACCCCGGAGGCGTCTACGGCGACATAGCCGTGAGCGAGCCTGTCGGCCCCTTCTCGCCCGCTGCCTTCTACCCATCAACCGATGGGACATGCAGCGGCCCCTACGGCTACTCCCCCAATAAGTTCGCCGTCACGAGTGCTCCAGAGCGCGGCACCGCGGAGTCCTTCTGCAGTGACTTCGGCACTGTGTGGAGCACACTGCAGGCCTACGGATACAGCTCAGTACCCTCCGACTGGTGGCTCTGCCAGACCCAGACATACTGAGTTCCGGGCCCCTGGATCGAGCCCCATCCTGGGTGTAGCCGATCCGGTCAGCCGCGGCGCCTTGGTCAGCGCCGCGACGGGCTACTTACCAACGTCGGCGACGGGCTCAGCACCCGTCTTCAGCAGGTTGAGGTTGTTGGGCGACCCCGAGTCGATCTGGGCGTAGACGGGGCCCTCGTTGCGCAGCAGGTCGATGTAGGCCGGGAACGACGTCATCGCGGCCACGACGCCGCCCCGCTTGCTCACGAGGTCGGTGAAGTTGCCCCCCGCGTCGGCCTGCGCCTGTGTGGCGGCGAAGACGACGAGCAGCTGCTCGTTCGCCGGACCGCGGCAGTCGATGGTCGCGGACGCGAAGTTGAGGTTGCTGAACCCCACGCCGATCGCCTTGCCCAGCAAGACACGGTAGGTCTTGACCTCGAAGTTGAGGATGGTCATGACTTTTCCTTTCCTCAGAGGACGGCAGCTTCCCCATGTGGATAGCCGCAGCCGTCCTCTTCGACGCTACGGGCCAGACCGGCTACCTGCCATCGCTGGAGCCGCCACCACGAGGTGATGCGCCTCACCCGGTACGGCGCGTGGAACCCGACGTCGAGGTCGACGAGCGGCGCTATGACGCACCCCCTCCAGCGCGAGCTTCGAAGCACTGTCTGGTTGGCGACACAGCGACGTCGGCGCTTCGCGGCGGGTGTACGCCGGAGGTGGAGAGCTCTCACGGGATGGGAACGTCATGGTGAAGTTCCACATCGTC
>JAGNQK010000240.1 GCA_017989115.1 Dermatophilaceae bacterium
CATCGATGCGCAGCCGGGCGCCGGCGAGCGTCATCGTGAGCACCGTCGGGCGACTGCACTGTGGGCAGGGCGTGGTCTCGGCCATGGCTCAGGCGTCCTTGAGTGGGCGGCCGAAGTCGTCGAGGTCGAGTGCCTTCATTCGGCCTTCGCCGCTCTTGAGCTCAGTGGCCGACATCGTGTGCTCGACGGCGTACCGCAGGCACTCGATCTCTGTCCCGAAGACATTCCACGAGGACATGTCGTCGTAGAAGGCCACCCAGCATGACCAGGTCTCGGTCTCGGCCATGGCTCAGGCGTAGCTGGGCGCGGTGCCGGACATGACCTCGCAGTTGATCCCGGCGTCGCTCAGCTCGGACTGCACGTCGAGGACCTCGCCGGTGCGTGGGTCTGCGATGGGCTTGCTCACGCGGTCACCGACCCGGGCTCGGGCCTGGTGTCGCAGGCCACGGCTGCGTTGGCCCACATCATGGCCTCCTGCAGCGAGGTGAGCATGAGCGAGCGGTGACGTCCGGCGGGCACGAGCGTCGTGAGCGTGTAGGCCAGGGCGAGCACCTCACTACGCACTGCGTCGTGGATCGGGCCGGTCTTCGCGGTTGCGGGGTGGAACCGGAATCGATCCGATTCCTCGTCGGTCAGGTTGCTGTGAGAGCTGGTCATGCGGTTGATGTCTCCTGTGAGGTGGGCCACCTGACGGGTGTCATGGCGGTGAGGTTGGCGGCGGGCATCGAGGTCTCGATGGGGTAGCCGAGGGACCGGCAGCCCATCGACAGCAGGCCCACGGCGTCCGCGACGTCGTTGCCGGCGATGTCCCACTCGGGCCACCGGCGGATCGCAGCGGCCAGTACGGCGTCCTTCGCCGCGTTGCCCTTCCCGGAGATGTATTTCGCGCGTCCGGACGGCGACACCTCGACGACCGAGGCAAGGCTGCACTCACGCAGATCCTGGATCAGCAGCCACCACAGTCCGGACCGGTCGTGGTGACTGCCGGTGACCCGGGAGTGCGCGGGTGACTCGATGACCACCAGGTCGGAGCCACCAGCGACGTCGACGATCCGGGCGACCAGGACGCGAAGACGGCGGTACCTGGCATCCAGAGAGTCGCCCTTGGCGCCCTTCGATACGACGGTGCGGGTGACGCGGTCGACGACGGTGCCCGCCTCGCTGATCAGGGCCACGGCGACGCCGGTCGAGGTGAGCGAGGTGTCGATGCCCGCGACGCGGAGCATGCCGCCGGGGAGGTTGGCGAAGCTCACGCCGGCCAGCCGCCCTCGACGGTCGGGTCGACCTGCTCGGCCTGGGCCTGCTCGTCGTCGTACTGGGCAGCCTTGGCGTCGGCTTCGGCGCGGGCGTCGGCGACCTGCTGCTCGATGGTGGCGGCGTGCTGCTGGGCGGCCTCGACGGGATCGGCCTCGGGGGTGAGGACTCCCGCCGCGAGCCGCTGACCCGGGCTGGCCTTGAGGTTGTCGAGCACCATCGCGGCCTCGGCTGCGGTGAGCTCGGAGCCCTTGGCGATGTCTCGGCCGATGATCGAGACGATGACGCGCAGCCGCGCGGCGGACGAACCGGGGCCGCCCAGCGCGGTGAGGCCACCGTCGCGCAGCTCGACGAACCTATTGTTGATGGCCTTCCACTGGGCCTCGCCGATCGGCTCGGGCGCCTCGGCCTGGGCGACGTGCACGAGTTCCTGCTCAGCCGCGGCCGGGGGCTGCTCGAGGGTGCGGGTCGGCAGGGCAGCCAGAGCGCCCGTGCGCACCGGGGGCCTGGCGATGTCCTCGGCGCGCACCTGGGTTACGCGTGCGGCGGGTGCGTCGTCCTCGTCGATATCCTCGATGGACTGGATGCCCATGAGCAGGTCGGCGGCGATGCGGTCGACGACGCGGGACGCGGCGCGCGCCCACAGCATGTCGGCGGGGGTCTTCTGGTAGGCGGCGTTCGACGTCCACCCGGCCTGCTTGGCCTGCTCCATGGTGATGGTGATGCGCACGACGTCGTCGGTGCCGTGGCGCTGCCCGCACACGGTGGCCGACTCGGCGGTGTACTCCTCGTCCCAGACGCGGTGCCCGGCGGCCTGGGCCAGGGCCACCTTGAGCTTGGCGTACATGCCGGGGCGGCCGTGGACGACGTAGATCTGCTGCAGCGCGGTGAGCGGGTCGAGGCCGAGGGACTGGCCGAGCAGGATCGCGCCGGTTGCGTTGGCGACGGCGATCCCGACGGCGGCCTCATCGCGGGGGTTGCCCGGCTTGTAGGCCTGCGGCACGAAGAAGCTGTGGACGAGCTGGCGGGCGAGCTGTTCGGCGCTGCCGGCGGCGCGCAGCCAGTCGTCGAGGCCCCGCAGTGCGGTGGCCTCGGACTGGATGACGGTGCCGAACTGCTGCGGCGCGAGAGCGCCTGTGGTGTGGGTGGTCTGGACGGTCATGCGGGGTCTCCCGTGGTCTCGGATGGGACGCGCACGCCGAGGGCGCGCGCGGTGGGACAGGGGTAGGGCTCGGTCTCCTCGCAGGCCCAATCAGCGACACAGACCGGGCACTCGAGCTGCGGGTCGTGGCGGTCGTACTCCTCGCGCCAGTCCTCTTGACCGGTGCACTGGTCGGCCGAGACGCAGCACCGACCGCAGCGCGGCGCGTGGATGGCCAGCGCGGCGTCGATCTGGCGGCGCATGCACGCGCATGGTTGGGCGTCGAGGTGCTTGGCTGGGCACCAGTCCTCGTGATCCTCGCGGCAGGTGCTCATCGCGCCCACCTCGGCGCATCGATGGTGTGCACGACCGCCCCGTACGCGGGCCACTCGTCGGCCACGCGGCACGCATGCCACAGGTCGATCGCGTCCCGATTCCGCTGCGCGCCAAGAGCAACCAGCTCGGGGTCGTGCTGGTGCACGGTCACGATATGCGGGGGCGTCTTGCCGACCGCGACGAGGACGAACGCCGGGTCATCGTCGACACCCAGGGCGCGCGCGGCATCCCGGTACCACGCGTCCTGACAGTGGTAGCCGAACTTCCGCGACGACCGCGCGAACTCCATCGGCGCCGGATCGGCGGTCGACTTGAAGTCGACGATCCAGATCCGGCCGTCAGGCCCCTCGGTCAGCCAGTCCCAGCGAGCCCGCAACCACTCCCCCGTGTCGGGGTCGACCCACCATCCGGACAACTCAGGGGTGCCCGCCTCGAACAGCGGCCCCGCGATCTGATCGTCCCGGACCGATTGCACGGCAACGTCGATGGCGGCGGACTCGGCCAACAGGATCGGGGTCTTGCCCTCGGCGTAGGCGGCATCGCGCTCGTCGCGGGCGGCCTTGGTGCGCCAGTCCGGGGCGTCGACCACCACGATGTCGGAGCCAATGCCCAGGAGACGCGCATGGATGGCGTGGCCCCAGTCGTAGGCGGGCTTCTCGGTGCGGTGGGTCAGGTCCCACCGGAACTGCGCCGGGCACGCCAGCACCGTGCGGGCGCCGGAAGACGACAGGGCCTCGGAGTCGCTGTGGTAGGTGGCGTCCGTGATGCCGGCGTAGATGCCGGGCTCGGTGACGATCAGGCTCACCGACGCACCTCGTCGAGGTCTGCGTACTCG
>JAGNQK010000241.1 GCA_017989115.1 Dermatophilaceae bacterium
CCGTCGACGTTCTGGGTGATGACCGGCCCGAGCACACCACGCGCTTGGAGGGCGGCCACCGCGTGGTGGCAGTCGTTGGGCTCGGCGTGGCTGAACCGCTGCCAGCCGATGAACGAGCGCGCCCAGTAGCGCTGTCGAGCCGCGCTGCTGCCGACGAACTCGCCGTGCTGCATGGGGGTGACCCTGCGTTGGCCGTCCGGGCCGCGGTAGTCGGGGATGCCGCTGTCGGTCGACATCCCGGCCCCGGTGAGCACCAGCGTGCCCGGGTGGTCGAACAGCATCGCGGCCAACGGGGCCAGCGAAGCCTCGGTGAGTGGTACCGCAGCGGAGAGCGCGGAGGTGAGTGGCGCGACGGCATCCGGCATGGCGTGGATCCTCCCACCCCACCCGCGACTGATTACACTCCAGCCACCTCGCACCCCTGACTTCTTGCACGCCAACCACCTCGGGACGACCCAGTCAGGTGGCTGCAGCGCAGGAAGTCGGATCACGCGGGGTGCAGAACTCATAGCCGGAGATAACTCGGCGTTATAGGATGCGGGCATGATCGACGCCGCAGGACTCCGGGTCATGAAGGCCATCGCCGACGAGGGCAGCTTCACCGCGGCCGCCACCTCGCTGGGCTACACGCAGCCGGCGATCTCGCAGATGGTGCGGCGCCTCGAGCAGCGCACCGGCACCGTGCTCGTCGAGCGGGTCGGCCGCAACGTCCGCCTCACCGAGGCCGGCCAGGTGCTCGCCCGCCACGCCACCCCGGTGCTCGCGGCCATCGACGCGGCTGAGGAAGAGGTCGCGGCAATCGCCGGACTGCGCAGCGGGCGGGTGCGGCTCATGGCCTTCCCCTCGGCGTCGGCGACCCTGGTGCCGCGCGCGCTGTCGCTGGTCAAGAAGCGCTTCCCCGACATCAGCATCACCCTCACCGAGGCCGAGCCCCCCGAGAGCCTGGCCGCACTGAAGGCTGGCGAGTGCGACCTCGCCGTGGCATTTGCCTACGAGGGCACCGACATCGGCCGGGGCGAGGAGGACCTCGACCAGTTCGTCATCACGAACCTGCTCGACGACGAGGTGCGCCTCGCCGTGCCCGAGGGTCACAGTGTGTCGGCTCAGGAGAACGTCGACCTCTCGGTGCTCGCCGACGAACCGTGGATCGCCGGCTGCCCGCGCTGTCGCGGACACCTGCTCCAGCTGACGCACGACGCCGGGTTCCGGCCTGACGTCGCCTACGAGACCGAGGACTACGTGGCCGTCATGGGCCTGGTCGCCGAGGGTCTCGGGGTGGCGCTCATCCCCGACCTCATCCTGCGCACGGTGCACCACCCCGACGTCGTCGCCCTGCCCATCACCCCGGCATCCCGGCGCTCGATCATGGCCGTCACGACCTCTGACCTGCAGCGCGTGCCGGCGGTCAAGGCGACCCTCGAAGCACTCACCGAGAGCGCCGCGGCCCAGTCGACGGCCTCGACGGTGCGCGCCCCGGAGCCGACCTTCTCCATCTGAGCGGCACCACCCGCCTTGCCGTCAGCGGCTGGTGGCGACGATGACCTCGTCCCCGCGTTCGGCGATGGCGACGTCGCCCTCGAGGTCGGTGCGGTGGATCGCGTACCCGTTGCGCCGCAGCAGATCCAGGTGCTTCGGCGCCGGGTGGCCGTAGTCGTTGTCGGCGCCGACACTGATCACCCCGACGGGCGCCCGCACCGCCGCCATGAGGTCGTCGTCGAGGTTCGCGCTCCCGTGGTGCGGGGTCTTCACGACGTCGAACGCCTCTGCCGCCTGAACCATCGACGGTTCGCGCCGCAACCGCAGCAGCAGGTCGTGCGCGGCCTCGCGCTCGATGTCCCCCAGCAACAGCGCGTCGACCTCGCCGGTACGCACCGCAAGCACCACGCTCGCGTTGTTCGGCACCGACCCGTCAGCGATGCGTCGCCACGGACTCCACACGACGGCATCCATCTCGCCGAGCGTGAGCCGGTCCCCCGCGGACAAGGACCCCACGGGGATGCCGTGGCGCACCGCGAGCGCGTCGACGTGCGCTGCGCTGTCGGCCGGTTCGCGAACCGGGGTGATGAACAGCTGACCCACACGGCGGCCGTCGATCGCCCCGACGAGTCCGTCGACGTGGTCGGCGTGCAGGTGGGTGAGGACGACCGCATCGAGCGTCGTGACCCCGAGGCGGGACAGGCACCCGTCGACGAGCGGAGGGTCGGGCCCGGCATCGACGAGAACGGCACTGTCGGCGCCGGTTCGCACCACGACGGCGTCACCCTGCCCGACGTCACACACGACGACCCGCCACCCCTGCGGCGGCCACGTGAGCGTGCGCGTGGGCACGAGCGATGCGGCCAGCGTGAGGACGCACCCGAGGGCAAGCACCGGGTGAGCGGCGGCCCCCGCGGCGAGAGCACGCCCCGTGAGCAGCACCACGACGGTCAGCGCCGCGAGGAGCAGGGCTCCGGGTGCCCCATCTGGCCAGGGCATGGTGCCGCCGGGGACCTCGGCGAACCACCGGGCCACCCTCGCGATGCCCCACGCGGGCAGCACCCCGGCCCACGCGACGAGGCGGGCACCGTCGCTCCAGAGCACCGAGGTCAGCGATGCCGCGACCCCGGCGACCGTGGCGATCGGCACCAAGGGCGCGGCGAGCAGGTTGGCGACCACCCCGACGATGCTGACCGACCCCTGGAGCAGCACGACCAGGGGCGCGGTCATGGCCTGGGCCGCGACCGGCACGGCGAGCGCGGGCCCCATGGGCGCCAGCCGCGTCGGCAGTCGGGCACCGATGGCCTCACCCCACGGCCGGGTGAACAGCAGCAACCCGAGGGTCGCCACCGAGGACAGCGCGAACCCGAACGACCTCGCCAGCCACGGGTCGACGACGAGCACGACGATGATGGCCGCACCGAGCACGGGCAGCCCCGCTGAACGACGGGACCGGCTGAGCCCGATGAGCCCGATCGCCCCCATCGCCGCAGCCCGCACGACGCTCGGCTCCGGCCTCGCGAGCACGACGAAGCCGGCCAGGGCCAGCAGCGCCAGCAGCGGTCTGGCCCACAGGGGGATGCCCACCAGGACGCACAGGCCCAGGACGAGCCCGACGACGACGGCCACGTTGCTGCCGCTGACTGCGGTGAGGTGGGTCATGCCGGTGGCGCGCATCGCCTCGGTGAGGTCGGGTGGTGTCTGGCTCGTGTCGCCGATGACCAGCCCGGGCAGCAGACCGCGCGGGTCGGCGGGTGCCCCGTCGACGGCGCCGCGCAGCCCTGCGCGCAGGTGCTCGGCCGCCGACGCGACCGCACCGGGTGGCGCGACGACCGTCAACGTGCCGGTCACCGCGATGCCCGCCACCCGGTCGTCGCCGGGTTCGGTGGGGCGCAGCCGCCCGGTGAGCTGCACCGTCGACCGCCACGCAGGGTCGGTCAACGCAGCGTCGCCCGTGAGCAGCACCGGTGCCCCAGTGGCCTGCTGCCGACCGCGCGCATCGAGATGCACCACTGTCGCCTCACGCAGCACCCGCGGGGTGTCACCGCGCGACGGCAAGGTCAGCGGGTCGCCGGTGATGACGACGAG
>JAGNQK010000242.1 GCA_017989115.1 Dermatophilaceae bacterium
GGCGAGAGCACCCCCCGCCCGATGAGGTCGACGGCCGGGGTCGTGAACATCGTGCCGCCGGGCCGGTCGAGGTTGCCCGTGAGGATGTTGATCGCCTGCACCGCCCACTGGCACACCACCCCGTGGGCCTGCGTCGACACCCCCATCCGCCCGTGGACGGCAGCCGACGGCGCGGCCGCGAGGTCCCGCGCGAGGCGGCGCACGGCATCCGCCGACATGCCGGACACCCGTTCGGCCAGTTCCGGGGTGAACCCGGCCACCGCATCGCGCACCCGGTCCATGCCGTGCACGTACTCGGCCGGGGCTGCTAGGTCGCCCTCCAGCAGTTCACGCACGATGGCGAGCAGCACCGCGGCATCGGAGCCCGGGCGGACGAAGTGGTGCTCGTCGGCGATCTTTGCAGTCTCGGTGCGGCGCGGGTCGAGCACGACGAGTCGCCCTGAGCGAGCGGCGAGCTCGCGGCGGCGCTGAGGGAAGTCGGGGACGGTCCACAGCGACCCGTTCGAGGCCGTGGGGTTGTGGCCGACGAGCACGAGCAGCGCGGTGCGGTCGATGTCGGGCACGGGCAGCAGGTACTGGTGGCCGTACAGCGCCCACGACGCGACGTGGTGGGGCAGCTGGTCGACGGAGGTGGCGGAGAACCGGTTTCGCGTGCGCAGCAGCCGCACGAGCGTGGGGTGGTGGGTCAGGGCGCCGAGGCTGTGGACGTTCGGGTTGCCGAGGTAAACCGCCAGCGCGTCGTCCCCGTGCTCGGCCTGCACCGCGCTGAGCCGCTGGGCGGCGTAGGTGATCGCCTCGTCCCACGACACCTCCTTCCACTCCCCCTGGGCGGTGCGCACCACCGGGACACGCAGGCGGTCGGGATCGTCGTGGATGTCCTGGAGCGCAAAGGCCTTGGGGCAGATGTGCCCCCGCGAGAGCGGATCCTCCTCGTGCCCGCGCATCGAGACGATCGCGTCGGAGTCGTCGAGCTGCACCTTGAGCCCGCACATCGCCTCGCAGAGGGTGCAGGTGATGTGCCGGACGTCGCGGTCAGCCGGTGACGTCTTCGGCTGTGAGGTCATCGGCGGCGAGGGTCGAACGCCGGGACGGCCCGCTTCATGGCGGCCTCGCGGGCGATGGTCGTGTTCTTCGTCGCGAGGAGCTTGGCCTGTTCGATCCGCTCGCGCGCGAACGTGCGGCGGTCGGAGGAGGACCACGTGCGGCCGAAGAGGCGCTTGGTGGCGGCCACGGCATCCGGACTGCGGGTCGCGACCTGCTCGATGAAGGCGGTCGCCGCGGCGACCGGGTCCGCGTGCACTTCGCTGGCGAGCCCGAGGTCGACGGCGCGCTCACCGCTCACGACCTCGCCGGTCATCGTGAGCCGTTTGGCGACGTCCATGCGCACCTGCTGGGACAACGCCTGGATGCCGCTCATGTCCGGAACCAACCCCCACTTGGCCTCCAGCACGGACCACTGCGCGTCGGCGGTGGTCATCCGCAGGTCTGCGGCCAGGGCGATCTGGAGGCCGCCGCCGTAGCAGTGACCGTGCACGGCCGCCACGACCGGGACCGGCACCCGCCGCCACGCCCAGCAGGCCTCCTGGAACAGGTTGGTCCCACGCAGCGGGTTCGGCACGAAGGATCGGGCAACCCGCGGCGGGTTCTTCAGCACCGTCGCGAAGTCGAGCCCGGCGCAGAACGAGTCGCCCTCGCCGGCGATGACCACCCCCCGCAGGGTGCGGTTCGCGCTGAGTTCACGGGCCGTGGCGACGAGGTCCTCGAGGGTGTCCAGCGTCAGCGCGTTGAGCTTGTCGGGGCGGTTGAGCCGGACCTGGGCGACGCCGCCCTCGACCCGGCACGTGAGGGTGCTCGGCATACGGCCACCCTACGGACCACCACCAGATGCCGTGACGGTTGCGTGTGTCGCATCACCATGCGTCGTCCTGACGATCCGGGTCACCTCAGCCGAAGGTCTTGATCGGGGACATCCCGATCGCGGACCTCCGTTCGCGGCTGAGGGAGGTCGTAGGGGTGCTGTCAGGTTTCCTTTCCGCCCGCAAGGAATCCCTTGCTCGGTGCAGGTTCCTCTGACAGCACCCCTCACTCCCCTCTCACAGGAAATCAGCGAGCAGCGCCGCCCCGGTTGCCTCAGGAGACCTGCGCCACCGAGGAGGACGCGTCACGACCGGCCGGGCCACCGGGCCGGATCGACACCCGCCCGGGGTGGTCGCGCCGGTGGATCAGCAGCGAGATGCCGAGGATGGCCAGGCCCAGCACGGCCAGGCCCACCCCGACGACCGAGGGCGCCCGGTAGCCGTAGCCGGCCGCGATGACGAGCCCACCGAGCCAGGCGCCGAGGGCGTTCGCGAGGTTCAGCGCCGCGTGGTTGCTGGCCGCGGCCAGGGTCTGCGCCGACCCCGCGACCTGCATGAGGCGCAGCTGCAGGTTGATGACGAGGACCGACGCGAGCACCGCGGTGAGGGCGAGGACGACCAGGGCCGCAACGGCATACGACGCAACCGCCGCGAACACCCCCAGCGCCACGCCCATCCCGACCAGACCGATGACGATCGAGCGGATGACCGACCAGTCCCCCATGCGACCGGCGACGATGTTGCCGATGAACCCCGAGACGCCGAAGACGAGCAGGAAGAGCGGCACGGCGGATGCCGGCAGGCCCGTCACGTCGGTGACCGTCGGGGCGATGTAGGAGTACATCGCGAACATGCCGCCGAAGCCGACCGCTCCGACCCCGAGGGTGAGCCACACCTGGAGGCTGGTCAGGGCGCTCAGTTCGCTGCGGACGGTGCGGGTGGGGTCGGCGGGAAGGTGCGGCACGGCATACGCGATGAGAGCGACGGTCGCGACGCCGATCACCGCGACCAACACGTACGCGGTGCGCCACCCGTAGGCCTGGCCGAGCCACGTGGCGCCCGGCACGCCGAGGACGTTCGCGATGGGGATGCCGAGCATGACCCGCCCGACGGCGCGGCCGGCCTGGCCGCGCTGGGCGAGGTCGACGGCGACGAGTGCGGCGACCCCGAAGAAGGCACCGTGCGGCAGGCCCGCGAGCAGCCGGGCCCCGACGAGCAGCCCGTAGTCAGGGGCGATGGCCGAGAGCAGGTTGCCGATGGTGAAGGCCACCATCAGCCCGATGAGCAGCGCTTTGCGCGGCCAGGTGGCGCCGAGCACGGCAAGCAGCGGCGCACCGATGACGACGCCCGCGGCGTACGCGGAGATCGTGTGCCCGGCCGTGGGGATATCGACCCCGACGCCGTCGGCGATCTCGGGCAGCAGGCCCATCGTCACGAACTCGGTGGTGCCGATGGCGACGCCACCGAGGATCAGCGCGATGGTGGCCAGGGTGGCGTGGCGGGGTTGGGGCACTGCACGTGCAGCGCCCGCGAACGCTGCGGCATTCCCGAAAGCGGCCCCCACTTACGATGGCGGCATGCGCGCAGCCATGGTGACCAGCCTCGACGGACCGGCCGCGGTGGAGGTGCTCGACCTGCCGGACCCCACCGACACCTCGAAGGTGGTCATCGAGGTCGCGGCGGCGGGGGTCT
>JAGNQK010000243.1 GCA_017989115.1 Dermatophilaceae bacterium
GTTCGTCGGGAGCCAGACGACGTGGTCGGCCATCTCCGAGACGAGAACCGGTGCGGTGACGCTCTGGTCGCCGGCCCGGACCGTGAGGTGGTCGCCGTCGACCACCCCGAGGTCAGCGGCCGTGGCAGCCGACACGCGGGCACGTGGTGCGGGTGCGGTCCCGGCGAGGAACGGTTCACCGTCCTGCAGCGAGCCGGCGTCGAGCAGGTGCCGCCAGGTGGCGAGCACGAGGGTGCCGGGCTCGACGACGGGCAGGTCACCCGCAGGCACGGTCGGCGCAGCGGCGCGAGCGCCGTCCCACGCCCCGAGCGAGGACATCTCCGTGCGGGCCTCACGCAGGGTGCGCGTGCCGAGGAAGTCACCCATCTCGTCAGCCAGCATGTCCAGGACGCGGTAGTCGCTGTCGAAACCGGTCTCGACGGCCATCTCGAACTCGCGGGCGCGGCCCTCCCAGTCCACGAAGGTCCCGCCCTTCTCGGCGTGCGCCGCGACGGGCAGCACGACGTCCGCGACGGCGGTCACGGTCGAGGGCCGCAGGTCGAGGGAGACGACGAACGCGCGCTCCAGGGCGGCGGACGCGACGGCATCCCCGATGTCTGCGGGGTCGACACCACCGACGACGAGGGCGTCGAGTTCACCCGACGCGGCCGCGGCGAGGATCGCCGCCGTGTCACGGCCGGCGACCTCGGGCAGGGACTGCACGCCCCACGCCGTCGCGACCGCGGCGCGGGCGGCGGCATCGGATGCCGGGCGGCCGCCGGGCAGCAGAGTGGGCAGCGCGCCGGCCTCGAGCGCACCGCGCTCACCGGCCCGGCGAGGCACCCACGCCACCCGGGCACCAGTGGCGTCGGCCAGCGTCGCGACGGCACTCAGCGCACCGGGCACCGAGGCGAGCCGCTCGCCGACGAGGATGACCGCGTTCTCACGCAGCGCGGCAGAGGCCGCCGTGACGACGTCGGAGCCGGAACCGGCCGCCAGCGCGGCCAGCACCTCGGGCTCGGTGCCGGGAGCGGTCGGGATCAACGTGCCCCCGACCTTGGCCAGGCCCCGCGTCGCGACGGGCGACACGGCGTAGACGGTGGTGCCGCTCTTGCGGAAGGCCTTGCGCAGCCGCAGGAAGACCATGGGGCTCTCGTCCTCGGGCTCGAGACCGACGAGCACCACGGTGCTGGCCGCCTCGAGGTCCGCGTAGGTCACGGAGCCACCCTCGGGCGACGTCGCCACGACGTGCGAGGCGAGGAAGTCGGCCTCCTCGGCCGAGTGCGGACGGGCGCGGAAGTCGACGTCGTTCGTTCCGAGCACGGTGCGGGCGAACTTGCCGTAGGCGTAGGCGTCCTCGGTGCTGACGCGCCCACCGACGAGCACGCCGGATGCCGTGGCGCCACGCAGGCCCGCAGCGGCGGCGGCCAGCGCATCGCGCCACGAGACGACCTTGAGCTCACCATCGGTGCCGCGCACCATCGGGAACTCGATGCGGTCACCGACGCCGGTGTAGGCGAAGGCCCAGCGGCCCTTGTCGCAGTTCCACTCCTCGTTCACGGCCGGGTCGTTGCTGGCCATGCGGCGCAGGACCGTGCCTCGGCGGTGGTCGGTGCGCTGGGCGCACCCGCTGGCGCAGTGCTCGCAGACGCTGGGCGTCGAGACGAGGTCGAACGGGCGGGAGCGGAAGCGGTAGGCGGCACCGGTGAGGGCCCCCACGGGGCAGATCTGCACCGTGTTGCCAGAGAAGTAGCTCTCGAAGGGCTGCTCCTCGTAGATGCCGACCTGCTGGAGGGCGCCGCGCTCCACCAGCGCGATGAACGGGTCACCCGCGATCTGGTCGGAGAAGCGGGTGCAACGCGCGCACAGGACGCAGCGCTCGCGGTCGAGCAGCACCTGCGAGGAGATGTTGATCGGCTTGGGGTAGGTGCGCTTGATGTCCTCGAAGCGCGAGGTCGCCCGACCGTTGCTCATCGCCTGGTTCTGCAGGGGGCACTCGCCGCCCTTGTCGCACACCGGGCAGTCGAGCGGGTGGTTGATCAGCAGGAACTCCATGATCCCCTGCTGGGCCTTGTCGGCACCCTCGGACGTGTACTGCGTCTTGACGACCATGCCGGGGGCGACGGTCATCGTGCAGGACGCCTGGGGCTTCATCCGCCCGGGAGGGCCCTGCATCTGGGTCGGCTCCCCGGGCGTGCCGTCGGGGCCGGGCCGCCCCGGCATCCACACCTCGACGAGGCACTGCCGGCACGCGCCGACCGGGTCCAGGCCCGGGTGGTCGCAGAACCGCGGGATCTCGATGCCGGCCTGCTCGGCCGCGCGGATGATGAGCGTCCCCTTCGGCACCGAGACCTCGCGGTCGTCGATGGTCAGCGTCACCTGGTCGGCTGCAGGCGGTGCAGCCGCCGCTGCCGGGGTTCCGGCCGCGGGGGGCGCGGTCTTGGGCGTGGTGGTCATGCGTTCACGCTGTCCTTTGCGTCCTTGGCGAACAGGGTCGACACCTTCGGGTCGAACGGGCACCCACCGGGCGTGAGGTGCGCGATGTACTCGTCGCGGAAGTACTGGATCGAGCTCAGGACCGGGCTCGTCGCTCCGTCGGCCAGGGCGCAGAAGCTGCGGCCGAGGATGTTGTCGCACAGGTCCAGGAGCTTGTCGACGTCCTCCTCGGTGCCCTCGCCGCGCTCGAGCCGGCCGGTGATCTGCTTGAGCCACCACGTGCCCTCGCGGCACGGGGTGCACTTGCCGCACGACTCGTGCTTGTAGAACTCGGTCCAACGGTCGACGGCGCGCACGACGCAGACCGTCTCGTCGAAGATCTGGAGCGCGCGGGTGCCGAGCATCGAGCCCGCCGCGCCGACCGACTCGAAGTCCAGCGGCACGTCGAGGTGCTCGGCCGTGAACAGCGGGGTGGAGGAACCACCGGGGGTCCAGAACTTCAGCGCCTTGTCGGGGTCGCGCATGCCGCCGGCCATGTCGAGCAGTTCGCGCAGCGTGATGCCGAGGGGCGCCTCGTACTGGCCAGGGGTCTTGACGTGCCCGGACAGGCTGAAGATCCCGAAGCCGGTGGACTTCTCGGTACCCATCCCGGTGAACCAGTCGACGCCCTCGAGGATGATGCCGGGCACCGAGGCGATGGACTCGACGTTGTTGACCGAGGTCGGGCGGGCGTACAGGCCGGCAGCACCCGGGAACGGCGGCTTGCTGCGGGGCTGGCCGCGCCGGCCCTCGAGGCTGTCCAGGAGGGCGGTCTCCTCACCGCAGATGTAGGCGCCCGCGCCGGCGTGGACGGTGATGTCGAGGTTGACCCCGGTGCCGTGGACGTTCTTGCCGAGGTGACCGGCCTCGTAGGCCTCCTCGACCGCGCGCAGCAGGCGGCGGTAGACGTGCACGACCTCGCCGCGCAGGTAGATGAACGCGTGCTCGCACCCGATGGCGAACGAGCTGATCGCGACACCCTCGATGAGGACGTGCGGGTTGGCCATCATGAGCGGGATGTCCTTGCACGTGCCCGGCTCGGACTCGTCGGCGTTGACGACGAGGTAGCGGGGACCGC
>JAGNQK010000244.1 GCA_017989115.1 Dermatophilaceae bacterium
GGCACATGAGTGAGACCAGTCCTGTCCCGGTTGCCCCCGCGGCTGCGCCGTCCGGTCCGACCAAGCGCGTGCTCGTCGCCGAGGACGAGGCCATCATCCGGCTCGACCTCGCCGAGATGTTGACCGAAGCCGGCTACGAGGTGGTGGGTCAGGCCAGCGACGGTGAGCAGGCTGTCGCCCTGGCCGCGTCGTTGAAGCCGGACATCGTCATCATGGACGTCAAGATGCCGGTGATGGACGGGATCAGCGCGGCCGAACAGATCGGCAAGGAGCGGCTCTGCCCGGTCGTCATGCTCACTGCGTTCAGCCAGACCGAGCTCGTCGAGCGGGCGCGTGACGCGGGCGTCATGGCCTACATCGTCAAACCGTTCACGGCCAGTGACGTCACGCCCGCCCTCGACATCGCGTTGTCGCGCTGGGCCGAGCTGAAGACCCTCGAGGCCGAGGTCGCCGACCTCGGCGACCGGTTGGAGACCCGCAAGGCCGTCGACCGGGCCAAGGGGGTGCTCATGACCAAGCTGAAGATCACCGAGGCCGACGCGTTCCGGTGGATCCAGAAGACCGCGATGGACCGCCGGATGAGCATGCGCGAGGTCGCCGACGCCGTCGTCGCCGGCATGGAGAAGGCCTGACCCCAGCGCTTCGTCAGCGCAGCCAGATCACCAGCTGGGTGAGCAGCGGCGCGACGATCAGGGCCGGCAGCATGTCCCCCACGGGGATGTCCCGGATGCGCAGCAGCCGCAACGCGATGCCCGCGAGCATCAGCCCGCCGGTGGCGGTGAGGGCCGAGATGTGGGCATCGGGCACGAGGTCGCCGAGCAGCACCCCGACGACGGTGAGCGCACCCTGCACGACGAGCACCGACACGGCTGAGAGCAGCACGCCCACACCGAAGCTGGCCGCGAACGCCAGGGCGGCGAAACCGTCGAGCACGGCCTTGAGCGCGAGCTGGTCGATGCCGCGGCCGAGGCCGTCGTTGAGGGAGCCGAGGATGGTGAGCGGGCCCACGCAGAACAGCAGGGATGCCGTGAGCCAGCCTTCGATGAACCGCTCGCGGGAGGCGTGGTCGGTTCCGCCCTCGATGCTCGACCCCTTCGACCGACGCGACACCCAGCCCTGGATCGTTCCGGCGAGCCCCTCGAGGCGCTCCTCGATGCGCAGCATCGATCCGGTGATCGAGCCGATGAGCAGCGACCCGAGGACGATGAGCACCGGGAATCCGGACCCGACCGCGTCGCTGAGGGCGACGTCGGTGACGGCCATCGCCGACAGGCCCGCCACGAGCAGGGTGACCAGGCCGAGCACATCGGTCACGACCGAGCGCGTGTGCTCGCGCAGACGGTGCCCGACGGCCATCCCGAGACCCGCCCCGATGAGGACGGTGAGGACGTTGAGGGCGGTCCCGGCACCGGGAAAGAGCGAAGTCACCGCCGCAGCCTACGAGGGTCGTCCACAGGTGCTCGTCGGGGGGTTCCGTCCGGGCTCGCCGGGGTCTAGGGTCGGTGGCCGCAGGGGTAACCTCTTTGCCTGTGGCGCACTCGCGCCCGCTGCGATGTCCGAGGAGGCGATGTGGCCAGACGCACGGTGGATGTGATGCCCGTGGACCGCGACGACCTGCGGGACGTCATGGGGCTGTGGCTGGCTGCCAGGGTCGACAGCGGTTCGAGCAAGGAGGCCGCTGGTCGGGCCCTCACCGACGGTCGGCTCAGCACGGCGCTGCGTCGACCCGGCGTCCACTCCTTCGTCGCCCGGATGGACGGCGAGCCCGTCGGCTACGCCATCGCCAGCGAGAACCCGTTCGGCCTCAGCCCCCAGGCCGAGCTCGCCATCGAGCAGCTGTGGGTCGGGCCTGACGCACGGCGCCACGGGGTGGCCAAGTCGCTCCTCGCGGCCGTGCTGTCCACCGCCGAGCGGTCCGGGTGCGAGGTCGTGGTCTCGAACGTGCCGACGGCCAGCCGCGACGCCAACCGCTTCTTCGCCCGCCTGGGCTTCGCGTCGGTCATCACCCGTCGGGTCGTCTCCACGAGTGCGCTGCGTCGCAAGCTGGCTCCTGAGAGTGTCGAGACCGGCCACGAGCTGCTGCGCCGCCGCCGCTCACTGCGCAGCCGGGCCTTCCCGGCGGCATCCCGTCAGTTCTGACCCCGAGTTCAGGCGCCCGGGGCGGCATCCCTGATCAGGCAGGTGATCCGGCTCGTGCAGGTGCGCGCGCCCGTGTCGTCGGTGACGACGATCTCGTAACACGCAAGGGTGCGCCCCAGGGAGATGGGCGTCGCGACCCCGGTGACCAGACCGGAGCGGGCTGCCCGGTGGTGCGTGGCGTTGATGTCGAGGCCGACGACGGCCTTGCCGGGCCCGGCGTGCAGGGCTGCCCCGATCGAGCCCAGCGTCTCGGCGAGCACGACCGAGGCACCCCCGTGCAGCAGGCCGTAGGGCTGGGTGTTGCCCTCCACCGGCATCGTGGCGACCAGTCGCTGCGCTGACGCCTCGACGATCTCGATGCCCATCCGGTGCATCAGGGAGTTCGGGTTCATCGCCCGCATCGCCTCGACACCGTCCGGGACGTCGGTGGGGTGCTCGGGGGTGCGGTCGTGGGTGGGCTGCGTGGCGTCGGGGCTGTCGGTCATGGTGGATAGGCTGCCACGCGTGAAGCTTCTCCTCCTCGACGGACACTCGCTGGCCTACCGTGCGTTCTTCGCCCTGCCCGCGGAGAACTTCTCCACGAGCACCGGGCAGCACACCAATGCCGTGTACGGGTTCACGTCGATGCTCATCAACGTGCTGCGCGACGAGGCCCCCACGCACGTCGGGGTGGCGTTCGACGTCTCCCGCAAGACGTTCCGCGCCGCCGAGTACCCGGAGTACAAGGCAGGGCGCTCGGCGACCCCGACCGAGTTCTCGGGCCAGGTCCCGCTGCTGCACGAGGTGCTCGACGCGCTGCGCATCCGGCACGTCGGCATCGAGGGGTACGAGGCGGACGACGTCATCGCCACGCTGACCCACCGCGCGGTCGAGCAGGGCCACGAGGTCGTCATCTGCACGGGTGACCGCGATGCGTTCCAGCTGGTCTCCGACAAGGTCACCCTGCTCTATCCGGTGCGGGGGGTCTCCGAGGTGTGGCGGATGGATCCGGCCGCCGTTACCGAGAAGTACCTCGTGCCCCCTGAGCGCTACAGCGACCTCGCGGCGCTGGTCGGCGAGTCCAGCGACAACCTGCCGGGTGTCCCGGGGGTCGGGCCGAAGACCGCGGCCAAGTGGCTCGGACAGTACGGCGACCTCGCCGGCATCGTCGCCCACGTCGACGAGATCAAGGGCAAGGCCGGCGAGAACCTGCGGGCGCACCTCGACGGGGTGCTGCGCAACCGCCGGCTCAACAAGCTCGTCGACGACCTCGACCTGCCGCTCGGCATCGACGACCTCCAGCGCGCGTCGTGGGACCGCGAGGAGGTGCACCGGGTCTTCGACGGTCTGGAGTTCCGCGTCCTGCGTGACCGCCTCTTCGCCACCTTCGACGTCGAGGCCGA
>JAGNQK010000245.1 GCA_017989115.1 Dermatophilaceae bacterium
TGAGCGCGTCGGCCAGTGGTCGACGAGGTCACCGGGGCCGAGCCCCAGGGCTCGTTCGATGTCGCCCGGCGAGGAGTCCTGCAGGTAGCTCGACACCACACCGGAGAGGTCGCGCCAGTAGCCGCGCAGCGTCGACTCCGACAGGTACAGCGTCCGGCTCAGCTCGGCGTACGTGAGCCCGCGGGCCCGCCCGGCCAGCACTTCGCGCTGGCGCTTGTTGAGCACCGTGACCCGTCCGCGCCGCACGAGTGCCTCGATGAGGCCGGTGACGCTCGGCGGTGCCACGAGCTCGCCGCGCGACACGGCGAGGAACGCCGTGCGCGTCTCGGCCAGGGTCGACGACTTCGACACCACCCCGGTGGCGCCGGCCGCCAGGCACGAGGCCAGCACGAAGCGGCGCTCCTCCTGGGTGTAGACGCACACGCGGTACCCGGCATCCACCGCGGCGTGGATGGCAGCCACTCCCTGCGCGGCGTCGGGCTGGCGCAGGTTGACCAGGTGCAGGTCGAGGATGACGACGTCGGCGCGCGGGGCCGCTGCGAGGAAGTCCTCGAGGCTGGGGTGGCTGGAGACGAAGGTGAGGTCGGGCAGCAGGACGGCCAGCGACTCGCGCACGGCGGTGGCGTCGTCGACGAGGCTGAAGCGGACGTCGGAACTCTGGTCGGGGTCGGTCACCGGTCACCCTCTCGCGTCAAGGTGACGGTGGTGCCCACTCCGGGGACGCTGTCGATCGTGGTCTCGATTCCGTGCGGGCTCAGCTGGTCGAGGGTCAGGGTGCGGATGCCGACTCCGTAGGTCGTCTCACGGGTGTCGAAGCCGACCCCGTCGTCGTGCACGGTGACTGCCCAGCCGGGGGTGTCCTCGAGCTCCTCGGCGTGCAGCACGACCCGGGTCGCGTTGGCGTGCTGGCGCACGTTGATGAGGATGCTGCGCAGCGCCGTCGCGAGATCGGTCGCCTCCGCGCCCAGGGTGGTTCCCCGGGCCAGGTCCGGGACGACGTCGAGGGGCAGGTCGGTGAACTCGGTCGCGATGTTCTCGACGAGTTCGGCGAGGTCGTGGGGCTCCTCCCCGGTCTGCCCGGGGCCGCCGGCCAGGTAGGCACGCATGCGGTTGAGCTCGGTGGCGGCCTGGACCCAGACCTGCGAGGGGGTGCGGCTGTCGACGGCGCCGAGCGCGCCCTGGTCGACGAGGATCTTCATCAGCGCGGTGCCGTTGTGGATCGCGGCCCGGGCCTTGCGTTCCTCGTCCTCCCGCGCGAGGCGGGCCGCGTACGCCCGGGACTCGTCGGCATCCTGCGCGATGCGCAGCACGGTGCCGACACCGAACCAGGCCAGTGGCGCGAGGCCGAGCATGGTGAACAGCTCACCGACGACCGTGGGGACGTCAGCAGCAGTGGAGATGATCGGCAGCACGTACACGGCGCGGGCGGCCACGAGGGTACCGACCAGTGCCCCCCAGATGCGCACGTCGCGCACCCCGACGAGCGAGCCGGCGACCGAGAGCGAGTAGGCGCTCTGGAAGCCGATCCAGCTCCCCGTGCGCAGTTCGACCGGCACCGTGACGAGCCCGACGAAGAGCAGGCCGACGGCGACGGCGGTGTCCAGGCACGCCCACGCCGTACCCGGTGGGCGGCGTCGCACCACGCACACGGCCGCGGTGGCCAGCGCCATCGCGCTGGCGACCGCCCACGTCAGCGCGGTGAGTGCCCGGTGCTCACCCTGGTCGAGGGCGGCGACCAGGGACGGGAGCATCTGGGCGAGCGTGGCGAGGCGCAGGCCGGCGACGAAGAGGCCGATGGCCCGTTGGGCCCGTGGCAGGGTCGCCGCGTCGGTGCCTGTCTGGGCATCGGTCATGACGGTCATCGCTCACCTCCCCGGGTCCCGTGCGTTCGGTCGTCCTCTGCATCCTCCACCACGCCGCAGGGTGCTCAGGGCAGTGCGGGGGCACAGAGGGGCAATCCGCTCGAGTTCCGCGTTTTCGTTGGATCCAGGAGTCCGTTTCCGCGGTTTCGTGGGATGCCGGTGCGGGCCGCGCGCGGCGACGCTGGCCACTCGCCGGCCCGATGGGCGGCGAACCGTGATGACTGCCCGACACCGGGCCGGCACCGGTCGTTCGAAGGAGGACACCATGAAGGTCACCAGCACGACGCGACGCGTCCTGGCCGCTGCAGCCGTCGTCGCCGCAGCGGTGGCGACCCAGGCCGCTGCCGTTCCGGCATCCGCCACCAGCTCCACGCTCACCTGCGCCAACGTCATCACGATCGTCGCGCGCGGGTCGGACGAGGCGGCCGGGACCGGCGGCACGACGAACGTCTACTCGTCGGGGGGCCTCGGCCTGATGTCGGGGGTTGCGGGAAAGGTGACGGGTGGCACCTCGAAGTCGGTGCGCACGGTCGGGCTGAAGTACCCGGCCACGATCGGGTTCGGTGGCCTCGCGTACTTCTCCAGCCTGGACACCGGCAAGGCCCGTCTCGCAGCGGAGCTCAACCGGCTGGCCACGTTGTGCCCCTCCTCCAGGACCGTGCTCATCGGGTACTCGCAGGGTGCACACGTCGTCGGTGACGTCACGTCGAACAGCAACCCGAACGCGCTCAGCACCGGCGCCAAGAGCCGGATCGCCGCGGTCTACCTCACGGGAGACCCGGTGCGGCGCCCCTACGAGTCGCACAACCGGGGAACCGGCATCGGTGGCGGGGTCCTCGTCGACCGCGGAGCGGGGCAGATGAGTGGTCTGGGATCGCGCATCCTCTCCTACTGCTACAAGGGCGACTGGGCCTGCGACGCGCCCCACAAGGACCCCACCCGCAGCGCCGCGATCCACACCAGCTACGGCAACTCCACCCTCAACACGACCTACGGCACCTGGATCGTCGGCAAGCTCTGAGCCTGGGAGATGGGCAACTCCGCGGATTCGTTGGATGCCGTGACGCCCACCCGTGCACCACGATGGTCCTCAGGACTCCTCGCCGGTTCGCTGGTGAGGCAGGAGGGGTGAGTGCTGGCCCGGCCACCGGCAGATCCTGCCGGTGGCCGGTCCGTGCCCAACGGTGCAGGGTCCCGCCACCTCCGACGTGCCACCAGTCCCACCGCCGCTCGCCGTCTGCGTCGACTGCCGCCGAGCTGGTGGGCCGTCCCGCTGAGGCGTGGGTCACTGCCCCTCGCGCCCGCGACGTGGCAGGCTGTCCCCGGCATACTCACAGGTAACCAAAGGCGGCACCGATGCAGAGCACGACGACCACGGTCACGGCGAGCGACGGGACCGCCCTGCACACCCACCGGTGGGTGCCGGACGGTGAGCCCAAGGCCGTCGTCCAGATCGCCCACGGCATGGCCGAGCACTCGGCCCGCTACGCGCGGCTCGCGCAGGCCCTCACCGAGCACGGGTACGCCGTCTACGCCCACGACCACCGCGGGCACGGCTCGACGGCGAGCGAGATCGACCACGGGTACTTCGCCGACGAGAACGGGTGGGATGCCGTCGTCGCGGACATGCGTGCAGTGACCCGCCTCGCCCAG
>JAGNQK010000246.1 GCA_017989115.1 Dermatophilaceae bacterium
GCCGACTGAGCGGTCTGACCTGCGACGGACGACATACCCTTGGGCGCATGGCTGACCGCACCTCCGGCATCGACCCCGCCGACATCGAGCAGGTTCGCGTGCTCGCGCAGGCCGCCCGCACCGCGTCGCGCCGCCTGGCCCTGCTCTCACGCGCCGACAAGGATGCCGCGCTGCGCACCCTCGCCGATGCCCTCGACGCAGCCACCGACGAGATCGTCGCCGCCAACGAGCTCGACCTCGCCCGCGGCCGTGAGAACGACATGCCGCAGAGCCTTCAGGACCGCCTGCGCCTGGACCCCCCGCGGGTCGCCGCCGTGGCCCAGGCCCTGCGCGACATCGCGGCCCTGCCCGACCCCGTCGGCGAGGTCGTGCGCGGCTCGACCCTGGCCAACGGCCTGCAGATCCGCCAGATCCGGGTGCCCATGGGTGTCATCGGCATGATCTACGAGGCCCGCCCCAACGTCACCGTCGACGCCGCCGGGCTCGGCCTGAAGTCCGGCAACGCCGTCATCCTGCGCGGGGGCAGCGCCGCCGCCGAGACCAACCGCGCCACCGTCGCCGTCCTGCGCGCCTCGCTCACCGCCCAGGGTCTGCCCGCGGATGCCGTCGGCCTCCTCGAGGGTGGCCACGGCGCCGTCCGCGCCCTGATGACCGCCCGCGGCCAGGTCGACCTGCTCATCCCTCGCGGCGGGGCCGGTCTCATCCAGAGCGTCGTCACCGAGTCCACCGTGCCCGTCATCGAGACCGGCATCGGCAACTGCCACGTGTACGTCGACGCCGGCGCCGACCTCGACAAGGCCCTCGCGATCACCGTCAACTCCAAGACCCACCGCCCGAGCGTGTGCAACGCTGCCGAGTCGCTGCTCGTGCACCGCGACGTCGCCGCCGAGTTCCTGCCCAAGGCGCTGGCGGCGCTCGCGGGGGAGGGCGTCGTCCTCCACACCGACGCGGATGCCGGTGCGCAGGCGGATGTCGCGGGCGTCGCCCACGACGTGGCGACCGACGAGCACTTCGCCACCGAGTTCCACGGGCTCGAGATGTCGGTGCGGGTCGTCGACGACCTCGACCAGGCGCTCGAGCACATCGCCACCTACGGCTCGGGGCACACCGAGGCCATCGTCACCGAGGACCGGGGGGCCGCCCGCCGGTTCACCGCGGAGGTCGATGCGGCCGCCGTCATGGTCAACGCGAGCACGCGGTTCACCGACGGTGGTGAGTTCGGCTTCGGGGCCGAGATCGGCATCTCGACCCAGAAGCTGCACGCCCGCGGGCCGATGGCGCTGCCCGAGCTGACGACGACCAAGTGGGTCGTCGAGGGCGACGGTCAGGTCCGCGCCTGAGCCGAGCTCAGCGCTGCGAACGAGGTGGTGAGTCCACCAGGGAGTCGTGGGCGACGTAGTACGACGGCCTGCCCTGCAGCACGGCGTACATCCGCCCGACGTACTCGCCGAGGATGCCGAGCGCCAGCAGCTGCACCGCCCCGACGGCAGCGACGATGACCACGGTCGACGTCCAGCCGGGCAGGGTGTTGCCGAGCAGCATGGCGATGACGGCGTACACGAGCACGCCCAGGGCCGCGAGCCCGCCGAGCAGCCCGAGCCACGTCGCGAACCGCAGCGGCGCGATCGAGAAGCCCGTGAGGCTGTCGACGGAGAGCCGGATCATCTTGCCCAGCGGGTACTTCGACTCCCCGGCGGCGCGGGCCGCCCGGGTGTAGGACACCGACGCGCTGGGAAACCCCAGCGCCGGGACGACGAGGCGCAGCACCCGGTGGTGCTCGGGGAGGGCGTTCACGGCATCCACGGTGGCGCGGGACATGAGCCGGAAGTCGCCGGCATCCACCGGGGCGTCCACCGCCGACAACGCCCGGATCGACCGGTAGAAGGCCCGGGCGGAGATTCGCTTGAAGGCGGTGTCGCTCGCGCGGTCGCCCCGCACGCCGTAGACCACGTCGACACCCTCGGCGCGGGCGACGGTGAGCATCTCGTCGATCGCCTCCGGCGGATCCTGGAGGTCTGCGTCGATGGTGGCGACCCAGTCGCCACGAGCACGCGCCAGGCCGGCTGAGATCGCAGCCTGGTGGCCGGCGTTCGCCCGCAGCCGGACCACGCGCACCTGTGGCCACTCGCGTCGAAGTCGCTGCAGGAGCACGGGGGTGGCGTCGCTCGAGCCGTCGTCGACGCACAGCACCTCGTAGGTGACCCCCCACGAGTCGGCCAGCGGTCGCAGCCGGTCGACGAGAAGGGGCAGCACCGCCTCCTCGTTGTACACCGGGACCACGACGCTGAGCTCGACGGGCGAGCGCGGTCCCTCGACAGTCTCCGGCATGGGCCAAGACTAGGTCGCCGACGGTGTCGATCCGCTCAGGGCGGGCCCTGGTGACGGCCGAGGGCCCCCGAGTATGAGATCGGGGGCCCTCGCCGGTCGACTGCTGCCGACGTGTCGAGCCGGTCGGTCCGCGCGGTCTCCCGCACGGTCTGCCACGCGACGGTGGCGCCGCCCTGGGGTCAGGACGGGCTTCGACTCAGGTCGAACGGCCGCGGCACCCGCGCCGTCGCGCGCGTCGCACGAGCCCGAGAGCCCGCACGTCCCATCCCTTGCGGGGCAGGAGCGGTGTGCCGTTATCCGTACGACCTGCCCCCCGGGTGCCGCTCCGGCGCCGTGGCGTCGGTGCTGTCCAGCAGGGGCGTGGTGACAGTTCTAGTCGCCGAGGTGGGCGGCTCGCAAGGAAACCAGCAGCCAATCGGTGACCGGTCATTCGCACCTGCCGTCGTCCACAGGTCTCGTGCGGGAGACGCGTCTTGTGCACAGGGCTGTGGACGACATTCGTGGACAGCGGACGCGCTAGGCTGGCCCCCATGTCGATGACCGTGACCCGTTTCCTGGCCGAGGAGGCCGCGCACCGCGAGCTGCCCATGCCGCCGTGGATGTTCGGCGTGATCGCGCTGCTCGCCTTCGCCTTCCTGCTCGGCCTCACGTGGTCCTTCCGCGGCACGGCCCAGAAGTACGCGCCCCCGACCGCCCACGGCGACCAGCACGGCGCCCCCGAGGGTGACACGGCGCACTGGCCCGAGCACCCCGGCCACCACTGAGCACGGCGCGTATGCGGCTCGGGGTGATGGGCGGCACCTTCGACCCCATCCACCACGGGCACCTCGTCGCCGCCTCGGAGGCCCAGTCACTGTTCGGGCTCGACGAGGTCGTCTTCGTCCCCACGGGTGAGCCGTGGCAGAAGCAGGGCCGGGACGTCGCCCCCGCCGAACACCGCTACCTGATGACGGTGGTGGCCACGGCATCCAACCCGCGCTTCACCGTCTCGCGCGTCGACATCGACCGCGACGGGCCGACGTACACGATCGACACCCTGCGTGACCTGCACGCGCAGCGCCCTGACGACGAGCTGTTCTTCATCACCGGGGCCGATGCGTTGGCGCAGATCCTGTCGTGGAAGGACTCCGACGAGCTGTTCGACCTCGCCCGCTTCATCGGGGTGA
>JAGNQK010000247.1 GCA_017989115.1 Dermatophilaceae bacterium
TGCACCGCCTCTACCAGCTGGCCGAGGCCGGCGAGCTGCTCTTCCCGGCCATCAACGTCAACGACTCGGTGACCAAGAGCAAGTTCGACAACAAGTACGGATGCCGTCACAGCCTCATCGACGGCCTCAACCGCGCCACCGACGTTCTCATCGGTGGCAAGGTCGCCGTCGTCGCCGGTTACGGCGACGTGGGCAAGGGCTGCGCCGAGTCGCTGCGCGGCCAGGGCGCTCGCGTCATCGTCACCGAGATCGACCCGATCTGCGCTTTGCAGGCCGCGATGGACGGCTACCAGGTCGCCAAGCTCGAGTCCGTGGTCAACCAGGCCGACATCGTCGTCACCTCGACCGGGTGCTTCAACGTCGTCACCGCCGAGCACATGCAGCAGATGAAGAACAAGGCGATCCTGGCCAACATCGGCCACTTCGACAACGAGATCGACATGGCCGGCCTGGCCAAGGTCCCCGGCGTCAAGAAGCAGGAGATCAAGCCGCAGGTACACGAGTGGACCTTCGAGGACGGCGACTCGATCATCGTGCTCTCCGAGGGTCGCCTGATGAACCTCGGCAACGCCACCGGCCACCCGAGCTTCGTCATGTCGAACTCGTTCTCCAACCAGACGATCGCGCAGATCGAGCTGTTCAACAAGACCGACGAGTACTTCACCGAGGAGGGCGCACCCAAGGTCGAGACGCTGCCCAAGCACCTCGACGAGAAGGTCGCCCAGCTGCACCTCGACGCCCTCGGGGTCGAGCTCACGGAACTGACCAAGGAGCAGGCCGAGTACCTCGGCGTCGACGTCGCCGGGCCGTACAAGCCGGAGCACTACCGCTACTGACAGTGGTGTGTGCGGGCGTCGCCCGCTGAAAGACAAGAGCCGGGTGCCGTCATGAGCCACGGCATCCGGCTCTCGGTGTCGGGGGCCCACGGGCCTCTTCGCGGGCAGCCGCCCCCCCCGCTCGACCGAACGGCCCACCCCCGTCAACCGTTCGGTTCTTTTCGGCGACCCGTCGGGGGATGGTTGGGCACGGGGTCAAGACGCGACGCTGGTTCCGTGGGCGAGGATCGACCTCGACTGTGTTGAAGGGATTACCGGATGGCCACACGCCGATTGCCGCACCATGCCCGCACCACTCGGTCGGCGAGAGGCGTGACGGTTGTCGAGTACGGCCTCATCGTGGCGCTGATCGCCCTGGCCGCCATCATCACCGCCATCGCGCTGGGCTGGATCTAGTCGAGTGGCCCTCGTCGTCGGAGCCGGAGGTCACGTGGGAGGTTGGTCCCCGATGAGCCCGAGCCGCACGGCCATGATGACGACGCTTGCACGGTTGTGCGCCCCGAGCTTGTCGTAGATCTTGCCGATGTGGGTCTTGACCGTCGACGGGCTCATGAACAGCGCGCACCCCACCTGAGCCACTGACGCCCCCTCGACGAGCAGCTTGAGCACCTCGGTCTCGCGCGATGTCAGCGTCGCCTGCGGGGCCTCGCTGCGGCGCCGCAGCGCCTCGGCGAGCCCGCTCGCCGAGAACTCCAGCGGCAGCTCGGCAGCTCGGCGCACCGCGGAGATCACCTGCTCCGCCGGTGAGCTCTTGCGGACCAGTGCCGACGCACCGGCATCCAATGCCTCCAGCAGGCTCGAGTCGTCGCTGAGCATCGTCAGCACCACTAGCCCGATGTCCTTCGACCGCTCCCGCGCGGAGCGCACGAGTGACAACCCGCTGCCGTCGGGCATGGTCACGTCGATGATGGCGACGACCTTGCCGTCCGGAGGGGCCGACAGGGCTCGCTCGAGCAAGGCGTGCCCCTCGGCCAGCGATCCGGCCTGACCGACCACCTCGATGTCGCCCTGCACGCCCAGCATCGCCGCCACCCCCTCGCGCACGACCGCGTGGTCGTCGACGAGCAGGACCTTGAGCGTCACGAGCGCCCCCTCCCTCAGGTTTGGCCTGATGCCCCGCCCAGGGACGGGGTCGGCTCCTCGACCCTCAGGGTAACCGTCAGCCGGCCTGGAGTGCCGGAGCCCATGGTCAGGTGCGCCGCGACACCCTCCACCCGGGGAGTGGCGTAGCTCTGCCGCACCGAGCGAGGGTCTCCGTCGTGCTCGACCTCGACGCTCACCGGCCCGACGACGGATGCCGTGAGCGTCACCCACGCGTTGCGGGCACCGCTCGCCTGCGCGTCGGCCAACACGTCCATGACGAGGCGGTGCACGAGGATCTCGACCCGGGGGTCGAGCCGGCGCTGGCGCTCGCTCACGGTCACCGTGGTGCGCATGCCGGTGACGCTGCCGAAGCTCTGGACGGCCGCACCGAGCACCGCCCCGAGCCCGCTGCCCGGCCGCTCGGCGACCCGCAGGTCGGTGATGTTCAGGCGCAGGTCGGCCATGACACTGCTCAACTGCTGGCGGAACGCGTCGAGGCTGTCGCGCAGGGGCACTCCGGGTGGCCCGGCCTGCGACCGCAGGGCGTCGACGCCGTAGCCGAGGGCCGCGAGCTCCTGCGCGATCCCGTCGTGGATGTCGCGTGCGATCCGGCCACGTTCCTCGATGCTCGCCACCTGCCGCAGCTCGCCGAACAGCAGCCCGGCCTGGATCGTCGGCGAGACCCGGCGGGTCACCTCCCCGGCGACCCGCCGCTCCTCGGCCGTGAACGGCTGCGTCGCGGCCCGCTCGGCCACCAGCACGGTCGTCGACCCGTTGCCGAGCGCACACGGCACGACGAGCGCCCGGCGATCACCGAGGTCGTCGGTGAAGGTCACCTCGGTCGGGGTGAACCGGTCGGCACCGACCGACAGCACCCGGCTGATCTCGTCGGAGACCGCCCACGGCGCCCGCGTCGATCCGCGCAGCGCGACCGGCACCAGGTGCCGCGAATCCGGCGTCACGAGCACGGCGCTGCGGGTCGAGGGCACATCCGAGGCCAACAGGTCGAGGGCAAGGGTCGCGCTCGCGAGGGCGTCCAGACCGGTGGACATCTGGGCGGAAAGGTCCTGCAGACGGGCGATGAGCTCGATGGCCTCACGTGCTGCCAGGTCCGGCTGCTCGGCGGCCGCCTCCGCTGCCAGCCGCTGGTTCCATGCCCCGAGGATGCCGAGCGCCGCTGCCGCGCCCAGCCAGACGAGCAGCGACCACGAGAGGTCGTGGTCGTGTTGGCCGAGGGTGAGGGCCAGGAGGCAGGCGCCGCCGGCCGCGGCAGAGGTCAGCAAGGCCCCGAACCTGCCCAGGCGGGTGCCGGCGTGGTACACCGGGGCGAACACGAGCAGGGTCGCTCCGGTGTGGATCAGGCCGTAGGCCGCACCCGCCGCTGCGGCGGACGTCGTGAGCATCGCCACGACGAGGCTCTCGACGACGCCGTGCCGAGCCACCGGCAACCGGTCTAGGGTCGTGATGACGAGTTCGACCATCGTGATGAGCGCCAGCCACGGCAGCACCTCGATGAGCGTGTCGCTGATCTCGGCGACGAAGAGCGCGAGGATGAGGAAGGTGAGGCGAATGGC
>JAGNQK010000248.1 GCA_017989115.1 Dermatophilaceae bacterium
GCCGTCATCTCGGTCTCGATGAACCCCGGCGCGACGGCGTTGGCGGTGATCCCCCGCTTGCGCAGCCCCTTGTCGGCGGCGTACGCGTCAACCAGTCCGATGACCCCCGCCTTGGAGGCCGCGTAGTTCGCCTGGCCCCGGTTGCCGGCGATGCCCGCGATCGACGAGACGAGCACGACGTGGCCGCCGTCGCGCAGGCCGTCCCTGGCGAGGAACTGCTCGTTCATCGCCAGGATCGACGTGAGGTTGACGGCCAGCACCGAACCCCACCGCTCGGCGTCGGTGTTCGCGAGCAGCTTGTCGCGGGTGATTCCGGCGTTGTGCACGACGATGTCGAGCCCGCCGTGCCGGGTGCGGGCGTGGTTCATGATGCGCGTGCCCGCGTCGGGTGACGTGACGTCGGCCTGCAATGCCGACCCACCGATCGAGTTCGCCACCTTGGCCAGGGACGCCCCGGCACTCGGCATGTCGACGCACACGACCGTCGCGCCGTCACGGGCCAGGATGCGGGCGATGTCCGCGCCGATCCCACGAGCCGCACCCGTGACCACGGCGACCTTCCCGGCCAGGGGCGCCGCGGCATCCGCGGGCTCCTGCGACGTGGCCCCGCCGATGCGGAAGACCTGGCCGTCGACGTACGCCGAGCGGGCCGAGAGCAGGAACAGGACCGTCCCGAGGGCGGCACCCTCGGACCCCGGCGTGAGGAGCACGAGGTTCGCGGTCGCCCCCGCGCGCAGCTCCTTCGCGACCGAGCGGGTGATGCCTTCCAGGGCGCGGTGGGTGGCCCGCTGGGCGGCGGTGGTGGCGGATGCCGGGTCGGCACCCACGACGACGACGCGGGCACAGCGCCCTAGCCGCTTCAGGGCCGGGGCGAGCGTGGCGCGCAGCGCCTCGAGGTCGGTGGGGTCGGTGGCCGACGACACGTCGACGACGACGCCGCCCAGTCGCCCCTCCTGCGGGACCTCGTCGACGATCAGCGCACCTGCCTGCCCGAGCTTTGCGCGCATCGCAGCCAGGGCTGGGATCGACCCGTGACCACCGACGAGGAGCGGCCCGTCGACGAGTGGGCGCCCGGCGACGTGGCGGCGCAGGGCAACCGGCTGGGGCAGGCCGAGCGTGGTCGAGATCTTCTTGCCGACGCCGGAGGAGACGAATGCCGTGTAGCCGTCGCGGTGTCCCATGTCAGGCCGCCTCGAGGATCGCGACGACGCCCTGCCCGCCAGCGGCGCAGATCGAGATCAGGCCGCGGGATCCGCTGCCCTTCTCGTGCAGGAGCTTGGCCAGCGTGGCGACGATGCGGCCGCCGGTCGCGGCGAAGGGGTGGCCGGCCGCCAGCGACGAGCCGGCGACGTTCAGGCGCGAGCGGTCGATCGCACCCAGCGGGGCATGCAGACCGAGCCGGTCGCGACAGAAGTCGTCGTCCTCCCAGGCGGCCAGGGTCGACAGGACGGTCGCGGCGAAGGCCTCGTGGATCTCGTAGAAGTCGAAGTCCTGAAGGCGCAGCCCCTGCCGGGCGAGCAGGCGCGGCACCGCGTAGGAGGGCGCCATGAGCAGCCCCTCGTCACCGCCGACGTAGTCGACTGCAGCCGTCTCGCCGTCGACGAACCACGCGAGCGGCGTCAGGCCGTGGGCGTCGGCCCACTCCTGCGAGCCGAGGAGGACCGCGGACGCCCCGTCGGTGAGCGGCGTGGAGTTGCCGGCCGTCATGGTGGCACCCTCCCCCTTGCCGAAGACGGGCTTGAGCGACCCGAGCTTCTCGAGGGTGGACCCGGGGCGCAGGTTCTGGTCGACGGTCAGGCCGAGGTACGGGGTGAGGAGGTCGTCGAAGAAGCCGCGCTCGTAGGCGGCGGCGAGGTTGACGTGGCTGGCCAGGGCCAGCTCGTCCTGGTCCTCACGGGTGACCCCCCACTGCGCAGCGGTCAGCGCCATGTGATCACCCATCGACAGCCCCGTGCGGGGCTCGGTGTTCGCCGGCACCGACACGCCCACGTCGGTCGGACGGAACGCCAGGGCCGCCTTCACGCGGTCGGCCGAGGTCTTGGCACGGTTCAGACGCAGCAGCTTGCGGCGCAGCGACTCGGTGACGACGACGGGGGCGTCGGAGGCGGAGTCGGCCCCACCCGCGATGCCCGACTCGATCTGACCGAGGGCGATCTTGTTCGCCACGAGGATGGCGGCCTCGAGCCCGGTGCCGCAGGCCTGGGTGATGTCGTAGGCGGGGGTGGTCGGCGACAGGCTGGAGCCGAGGACGGCCTCACGGGTGAGGTTGAAGTCCCGGCTGTGCTTGATGACCGCGCCCGCGACGACCTCTCCGAGGCGTTCCCCGGCGAGGCCGTGGCGGGCGACGAGGCCCTCGATGGCCGCGGTGAGCATGTCCTGGTTCGCGGCCTCCGCGTAGGCGCCGAACTGGCGGGCGAACGGGGTGCGGTTGCCGCCGAGGACGGCGGCGCGGCGGGGGGTGGTCACCGGAAGGGCTCCTTGTGCGTCGGCAGATGTATCCGGTACGGAAGGTAACAGGTACTGAGGGTTTCTGCTAGCGTCCGCGCATGGATGTGACGCAGGCACCACCGGACCGGCGCCGGTCGCGCTGGGACGAGCACCGCCTCGTCCGCCGCGCCGAGCTCGTCGAGGCAACCCTGCTCGCCATCCGCACCCACGGCGCCGGGGTCGGGATGGACGAGGTCGCCGCCACCGCCCGCACGTCCAAGACCGTGTTCTACCGGCACTTCACCGACCGCGCCGGCCTCTACACGGCGGTCGCAGAGCGGGTCGACGCCACGATCATCCGCGACCTGACGAGGGCCGCCGCCGACCCGGCATCCGACGGCTCGCGCGACGGCGGACGCGCCGTCATCCGAGGGGTCATCGCCGCGTACCTGCACCTCGTCGAGGACGACCCGCAGGTCTACCGCTTCATCGTCAACGCGCCGATGGTCCCCGCCGGTGAACGGCCCGAGGGTGACGTCGCGGCGGGCATGACCGGGCGGATCGCCACGCACGTCGCCGATCTCGTCGCAGGGGGCCTCGCCAGTGGTTCCGGCCGTCCATCAGGTTCGGCCGCGCCGCCTGTACCTGCCCTCGACGCGCGGGCGTGTCAGCTCTGGGGGGTGGCGCTCGTCGGCATGGTCCGAGCCGTGGCGGACTCCTGGATGGCCGAGGGTGGCGCCCGGAACGGCCCCAGCAGCGACGAGCTCGCCGACCAGCTCACCGCCCTGGTCTGGGAGGGCCTGCCCGACGTCGCGGCAGGCGCCCAGCACGGCTCAGGAAGGTCCTGAGCAGCCGTGGTCTGAGGAGCTGGGCGGTGGGACGTTGGCCGCGGCGTCGATGACCTCCTCGAGGGCAGTGCGCGGTGGCGTAGGGCGTGATCGCGTTCCGCGACGCGGTTGCAGCATTCCGGGCGTAGCTGACCTCGGCCCCTGCGCGCCGGTTGACGACGTGCTCCAGACACAAGAGCCCCGAACCGCCGGCGCGGTCGGGGCTTTTACGTG
>JAGNQK010000249.1 GCA_017989115.1 Dermatophilaceae bacterium
AGCCCGGCCAGACGCTTCTCGAGGGCTCGGGTGATCAGGCTCTCGTAGAGCCCCTCCAGCAGACTGCCGTCGTCGGTCGCCACGCCGTGCAGCTTGCCAGGTCCTGCGCGAGGTCGCGCTCGATGGAGCGACCCTGCCGGCCGCCAAGGCCGAGCTCGTCGACGTGGGTGACGTTCATGCGGTGATCTCGCATCGATACGACCGTCGGCGTCGGTGGAGCAGGCCTCTGCGCCTACATTCCGAAGCGCCACCATTCAGATGCTCTCCCCAGCTGTCGCGCCGCCTTTCGGGCCAGGTGGAACGGGATGAGCGCGGTGCCTGCCAGGACCAGGAAGAAGCCGCCACCGCCCAGAGCCGTCCCGAGCGTGTCTGGCGCGTCGCCCGATACCAGGCTGCCGACCACGCCGATCAACCCGAGAACGGCAACGAGGGCGATCACCGCGCCGTACCCGACGCAGCGCCGGCGGTGGGCCTCCACACGGTCGCGGTCGAAGATCGCCAGGACGTCGCCGATCTCTGCAACCTCCCCCTGCGACCCCAGGGTGATCGTGACGCGGTACGTCTTGTGGACTCCCCACATGGCCCAGCCGGCGACGTAGAGCAGGGCCACCACGCCACCGGTGACGATGGTGAGGAGGATCGTGAGGAGCCAGTTGAACTTGGTCTTCGCTCGTTCCATCGTCACGCTGCTGCCGTTGACCGCGAGGACCTTGTACTGCCGCTGCGCGTACTCAGCGACGGTCGCCGAGATTCTCGGATCGACCCCGGGAACCGTCTGGCCGCCGGCCATCACGAGCTGCGCGTGGGCGCTGGAGCCACCTGCGGCCGGCTGCGAACCTGACGTTGCTCCCGACAGGTCGGTCGGCCCCGCCGGGCCGGGCCATGGCGTCGTCATGGCCGCGTCACCTGGTGGCGTTGCGGGCGGCAACTGACCTGTAGTTGCGGGCGGCGGAGACTGGAGAGGGTCATTGGCCGTGACTGCGTTGTCGGACACCAGCGGTGTCCACTGCGCCCCACTCCAGTAGCGGTACTCGTGCCGGTGGCCCGGATCGGCATACCAACCGGCGGGTCGACTGCTCTGGATCGTCGTCATGTCGCACCTCGTTCGTTTGACGGGTCAAAGGCCCGCTTGGGCTTGTGCAGCGGTCTTGCGGACGTTCGAGTCCGGGTCGACGGTCCGAGTCGTGCTGCCCGAGCGGGCGGAACAGCGGCCCCAGTGAGCGGACTCCGCGGCCATGCGCGCCCGAAATGACCACGGCACCGGGACGTGGCGCCACGCTCGGCCACGGTCCTACCGACGGGATCCGGGTACCCACGGCACGCTCCCTCCGTCCACTACCGACGCTACGCGCGGCCACCCACCCTGCTCCTGCCCTGTGATCGGGCAGTCACTCGAGGGCGAAGCGTGCGAAGGCGGCGGACTCGCCGCCCGCCTCCTCGGTCGTCGACGCGATCAGCCCCACCCGGTGGAACGTCGAGTCGAGGGTCTTCGTGTCGATCTCCCAGTCCGGGCTGGTCTGCGAGCTGAACACCGCCGTGTAGTAGCCGGATCGCATCCGGAGGCTGAGCTCGGCGCCGATCCACTCGTCCTTGGTGAACTGGTCGGCGGCGATCTGCGAGCCGTCACGGATGGTGCCGTCCGCCCAGGTGATCAGGGACAGGCCATCCGAGGTCCAGCAGAACTCGAGCCGGGTGTCGAGGTCGTCACCGGTGAGCACCAGTCCGGCGAACTGGGCAGGGCCCCCTGACGGGGGTTGGTCGGAGGCCTGCGGGTTGAAGTCGATCTGGGTGGTCACGGTGAAGTCGCCCGACGGCATCTCGCGCAGCAGCACGTTGCGCAGTGGCGGGCTGGTCTGCAGGTCGATGCGCAGCGCGCCGTCGCTGATCGCCCATGCCTCCGGGTCCTCGTCCTCCCAGGTCCAGCCGTCGGCGAGCTCACCCTCGAACTCGTCCACGAAGGACACGGCCTGTCCCTCGGCCGGCGCGCTCGTCGCGGTGCCGCCACCCGGCTGGGCGTCCTCCACCGTGACGGTGTCCCCGCGAAGGAGGACCACACCCACGACGCCGAGCACGGCAACCACCACGAGCGCGAGGGCCGCGAGGACGGCATACCGAACCGCTCGTCGCGGACCCGTCGCGGGCGCCGGCGGAGCTGCCATCGTGCCGGTCGCGACCGCCATGGGATCCCCGCCGGTCTTGGCCGCCTCGCGGTCCAGGATCAGCCGGACGGTGCCCACGAGGTAGTCGAGGTGCTCCTCCATGGGCGGGGTGAGCGCGTCGAGCCAGTGGGCGTCGGAGATGAAGTACTCCACCGAGGGAGCCGGCACGACGTCCTCGACCCGGAACGGCAGGATCGGGATGCCGTGGCTCGCCGTGCGTTCGAGCTCGCGGTGTACGTGGGGGGACTGGTTGGCGTTCTGCGAGAACACCAGGACGGTCAGGCGCGTCGCCCCGATGGCCTCGACGATCGACTGGGCGTACTCGAGACCGGGCACCACGTCGCGTGGCGCGATCCAACAGCGGATGCGGTTGGCCTCGAGCTTGGCGCAGATGGCGTTGGCGAGGGTGCGGTCCTTCGACGAGTGGCAGATGAAGACGTCGTGGCTCATGGTGCTCTCCTCGTGGGGTGGTCGGCGTCGTGGGACGGGGCCGCCCCGATGCGCCGTAGCACCAGGCCCGCGTCGGCCAGAACGGCCGGCAGGGCCCGGACGAACTGCCGGTCGACCTCGCGCACGTCCTCGTCGAGCTCCTCCCACGGCACGAGGTAGGGGCTGGTCCGGGCATTCGCATCCCGGGGGCCGGCCGTCCACCCGGCCGCGAGACGCTCGCTGGTCCACCGGTCGTGCTCGAGGTGTCCGAGGTGGTCGACCTCGGGCTCGGTGAACACGTCCGGGGGTTCCCCGTCATCCGGTACGAGCACCCGGTGGGTGGCTCGGATCTTCGTGGCGACGTCGCTCGCCTGCGCGCGGTTGGACGCCCGCAACTGCTCCGGAAGGTCCGCCCACGGCACGGCGGAGGGATCGTCGGACGGGGTGTGCCGGCGGTAGTCCTCGTGCAGCGCGCGCGCGATCCGCTCCACGGTGCCCTCGAGCAGCACCTCGGGCGTGAGGACCCGCCGGTCCAGTGACACGACGTGAAGGTCCGGTGCGTCGCGGTGGACCAGCTCGCCGAACGCCGTGGCGTGCTCGAGCTGGACCAGGACCGGAACGCCACGAAGCTCCCGGACGAGTGCCAGGGCCGTCGTGAGCGCCTGGGTCTCGTCCTGCACGCAGACATAGGCAGCCGTCGGTGCGGGCAGGTGGGTCGGCACGGGCGTCCTGGGCGCGAGAGGCGTGACCCGGAGCGTGGAGTCCGCACGACCCGCTCGGCGCCAGCGGCGCCGGACCTCGGCGGTGACCGCCATCGCGAGCGCCGTGTCGCCGACGACGAGCACGTGCGCGGTGGAGGAGTCGGGCGGTGCCGGAGGCAGCTCGTCGAGGAC
>JAGNQK010000250.1 GCA_017989115.1 Dermatophilaceae bacterium
ACTCCCCCGACGACAGGGCTGCCGCGGCGGTGATCACCTTGAAGATCGACCCGGGCGGGTAGAGGTCGCCGTTGATGCTGCGGTTGACCAGCGGGCGCTGCGGGTCGGTGTTGAGCTTCTTGTAGTTGTCGTCGAGCGCGCTCAGGTCGTGCCCGGCCAGGTCGTTGGGGTCGAACGTCGGCTGGCTCACCATCGCGAGGATCGCGCCGGTCTTCGGGTCGAGGGCGACGGCAGCACCTCGGATGCCGGTCATCGCCTTCACTGCCGCGCGCTGGACCGCGGGGTCGAGCGTCGTCTCCAGGGTCGCGCCCTGCGGGCGGCGGCCGGTGAACAGGTCGGAGACCCGGCGGTAGAACAGCTTGTCGCTCGACCCGGACAGGTAGGCGTTCTCGGACTGCTCGAGCCCGCCGGAGGCACCGTAGAAGGAGTAGGAGCCGGTGACGTGGGCGTAGAGCTCGCCGTTGGAGTACTCGCGCTGGAACTTGAACTGGTCGTCGACGGGCACCGAGCTCGCCACGGCCGTCTGGCCGACGAGGATCGAGCCGCGCTCGCGGGCGTACGTCGACAGCAGGGTCCGCCGGTTGTCCGGCCGGGCGTTCAGGTCGGCGGCGAAGACGTACTGGATGAGGGTCGTCGACACGAGCAGCGACGCGAAGAGGATCGCGACGACGATCGAGAGGCGACGCACGGGCGCGTTCACGGCATCCTCACCACCTCGGTGTGGGCCTGGCCGACCTCGTGCGGGACGTTGATCTCCGGCATGGGGCGGCGGGCGTGGTCGGAGATGCGCAGCAGGATGGCGACGAGGGTCCAGTTGGCCAGCAGCGAGGACCCGCCCGAGGACAGGAACGGCATGGTCAGGCCGGTGAGGGGGATGACCCGGGTCACGCCGCCGACGACGACGAAGCACTGGAGCGCGAGCGAGAACGACAGGCCGGCGGCGAGCAGCTTGCCGAAGCCGTCGCGGGTGCCGAGCGAGGTGCGCAACCCGCGCTGGACGAGCAGGACGTAGAGCATGAGCAGGGCGAACACCCCGACGAGGCCGATCTCCTCACCGAAGCTCGGGATGATGAAGTCGGACTCGGCGAAGTACGTGAGGTCGGGACGCCCCCGACCCAGCCCCGTGCCGAACATCCCCCCGGCGGCCATGCCCATGAGCCCCTTGGCCAGCTGGTCCGAGGCCTGCAGGGCCTCGGGGCTGAAGGTGTCGAGCCACAGCAGCACGCGGGTCTGGACGTGCCCGAACATCAGGAACGCGACGTAGGCGCCGGCGCCGAACAGGGTGAGGCCGATGGCGATCCAGGACACCCGCTCGGTCGCGACGTACAGCATCGCGACGAACAGGCCGAAGAACAGCAGCGAGGAACCGAGGTCGCGCTCGAACACCAGGACGGCGAGGCTGGCGAGCCAGGCGATGAGGATCGGTCCGAGGTCGCGGGCGCGCGGCAGGGTCAGCCCGAGCACCTTGCGCCCCGCGACCGAGAGGGCGTCGCGGGTCTGGACGAGGTAGCCGGCGAAGAAGATGGCCAGCGCGATCTTGGCGATCTCGCCGGGCTGGAAGGACATCGAGCCGATGCGGATCCAGATCCGGGCGCCGTAGATCGACGTGCCGATGACGGGCATGAGCGGCAGCAGGAGCAGGACGAAACCGACCACGCCCGCGAGGTAGGTGTAGCGGCGCAGCACCCGGTGGTCGCGCAGCACGACGAGCACGGCTGCGGCGATGACGACGGCGACACCGGTCCACATGAGCTGGCGCAGGGCCACCCCGTCGGAGATCGACTTGCCGTTGGCGAGGTCGATGCGGTGGATCATCACCAGCCCGAGCCCGTTGAGCAGGGTGATGATCGGCAGCATGAGCGGGTCGGCGTAGGACGCGCGCCAGCGCAGCACGAGGTGGAAACCGACGGCCATCGCGAGGTAGCCACCGGCGAGGGCCATCGTGCCCGGCGGCATCGACTCCGACGTCGCCACACCGACGTTGACGTAGGCGAGCAGCACGATCGCGACGGCCGCGATGAGGAGCACGAGCTCGACGTTGCGACCTCGCCTCGGGGTGTACGACGAGACGACACTCATGCGGTCACCGGGCTGCCGGTGGGCGACGGGCCCCGCGATGTGGTCGTGGGTGTCGGAGCGGGGGTCGTGCCGCTGGGGGTACCGCTCGGGGAGGGGGTCGGTGTGAGGGTCGGTGTGGGGCTCGGCGGCGTCCACGTCGACGGCACCGTGCGGCACTCCTCGCCGTTCAGGCGGGCCCACCGGCAGGCCGTGGCCTGCAGGCGCAGATCCTCGACCCGGGCGTCGGCAGCGGCGCGGTCGTCGACGTCGATGCCCTGCTCGAGGCTGCTCTGGTACGAGGGAGGCAGGTCGTCGACCGCGATGGTCGTCGTGTAGAGGGGGCGCGACAACGAGATCGGCCCCAGCGTCTGGTTCACCCCTTGGTAGACCGTGACGACGCCGTCGTTGCCGCTCAGGTGGTACTGCTGCTGGGACCAGGCGTACGCGGCATACGACCCACCCGCGAGCACGACCGCCGACACGACGATCAGCGCGAGGAGCCGCAGAACCGTGCCCCCGTGCGAGCGCGGACCCTCCTCGGCGAGGGTGACACCGTCACCCCCGGCGTCGGGCTCGTCGGTACCGCTTCCGGATGCCGCTCGCGTCGCCTCCTGGGTGAGCGCCGCCGCCTTCGCGGCGGGCGTCGTCGGCATCGGCCGGGTGCCCTTCTCGCGAACCGCTGCCGCGCCGACGACCTGCGGCTGGGTCGGGGGCGCCGAGTCAGTGGTGCCGTCGACGATGTCGCTGACGATCACCGTCACGTTGTCCGGGGCGCCGGCGCGCAGGGCGAGGGCCACGAGCCGGTCGGCGCAGTCAGCGGGGCTCCCGGGCGCCGTCAGCACCTCGTGGATGGTGTCGCGGGCGACGTAGTCGGTGAGGCCGTCGGAGGCCAGCAGGTAGCGGTCGCCGATGCGGCCCTGACGCACGACGAGGTCTGGCTCGTCGTCGGCGGACCCGGTCAGCACCCGGGTCACGAGCGAGCGCTGCGGGTGGGTCTGGGCCTCCTCGGCGGTGATCCGCCCCTCGTCGACGAGGGTCTGCACGAAGGAGTGGTCCTTGGTGACCTGGGTGACGACCCCGTCGCGCACCATGAAGGCCCGCGAGTCACCGATGTGGGCCAGGACGATCTTGTCGCCCGAGCGCAGCATCGCGATGAGAGTGGTGCCCATGCCGTCCAGGCGCGGCTCGGAGCGCACCTCGTTGCCGATGTCGGCGTTCGCTGACAGGATGCGGGCCAGCAGGGCCTCGCTGAGGTCGCGCCCGCTGAGCGCCTCGTCGTCGAGGGAGACCAGCCCGGCGATCACCGTCGAGCTCGCGACGTCACCGCCCGCGTGACCGCCCATGCCGTCGGCGAGGGCGAGCAGGTGCGGCCCGGCGTAGGCGGAGTCCTCGTTGT
>JAGNQK010000251.1 GCA_017989115.1 Dermatophilaceae bacterium
CCCACCGCATCTGCGACGAACTCGGGGTGGAGCTGTCGCAGACGGCGCTCAGCCGGTTCAGCAACGACTGCCTCCAGGCCCAGCTGCTGGCGAACTGCCGCCAGCGCGACGTCTACATCGTCCAGCCCCTCGTGCCCCCGACGCAGGACTCGCTCATGGAGCTGCTGCTCATGATCGATGCCGCCAAGGGCGCCTCCGCGGGCATGATCACCGCGGTGATCCCCCACTACGCCTATGCCCGCAGCGACAAGAAGGACGCCTCGCGCATCTCGCTCGGAGGCCGGCTCGTGGCTGACCTGATCTCGACCGCGGGTGCCGACCGCGTGCTCACGATGAACCTGCACGCCCCGCAGGTGCACGGCTTCTTCTCCGTGCCGGTGGACCACCTCACCGCACTCGGGGTGCTCGCCGACCACTTCCGCGAGCAGGACCTCGACAACACCGTCGTCGTCTCCCCCGACCTCGGGAACGCCAAGGACGCCACCCAGTTCTCGCGGCTGCTCGGTCTGCCCGTCGCTGCCGGGTCAAAGCGCCGGCTCGGCGACGACACCGTCGTCATCGACTCCATCGTCGGCGACGTCGAGGGCAAGCGGGCCATCGTGCTCGATGACGAGATCGCCACGGGCGGCTCCATCATCGAGCTGCTCGACCGCCTGGCCGACCACGGCGTCACCGAGGCAGCCGTCGCGACGACCCACGGCCTGTTCGCCGGCCGGGCCGTCGAACGGCTGCGCGGTCACGACATGATCACCGAGGTTGTCACCACCGACACCGTGCCCGCTCCCAAGGACTGGCCGGAGCTGCGGGTGCGCTCGGTGGCCGGGCTGTTCGCCGAGGCCATCAAGCGCATCCACGAGGGCGAGTCGGTGTCGAGCCTGTTCGACGGCGTCGACCCCACGCACGCCCCGCCGCGGCAGAGCACGCTGTTCGACCGGGTGGGCTCGTGAGCCGGGCCCTGCCGGCGGTCCTCGACGTCGCTCTCGTCGTCGTCTTCGCTGCCCTCGGTCGGCGCTCGCACGCCGAGGGTCTCGACGTGCTCGGGGTGCTGCGCACCGCCGCGCCCTTCGTCGCCGGGACCGCGGCCGGCTGGTTGGTCGCCAGCCTGACCCTGGATGCCGGGCCGCGCGACCTGGCGTTCGGCGCGGTCGTGCTCGTGTGCACCGTGGTCGTGGGCATGCTGCTGCGCCGGGTCATCGGCGACGGCACTGCTGCCTCGTTCGTGATCGTCGCGACCACCGTGCTGTCGCTGATGCTCCTCGGCTGGCGACTGATTGCCCGCCTCGTCGCCTGACGGCAGGCCTGCCCCTGAGGGTCAGTGGTCAGGCACCGCGAATCACAGGTACTGGCCGGTGTTGGCGACCGTGTTGATCGACTTGCCGGGCTCGGTGCCCTCCTTGGTCTTGATGAGCGTGCGGATGTAGACGATCCGCTCACCCTTCTTGCCGGAGATGCGCGCCCAGTCGTCGGGGTTCGTCGTGTTCGGGAGGTCCTCGTTCTCGCGGAACTCGTCGGTGCACGACTGGAGCAGGTGCTCGACCCGCAGACCCCGCTGACCGGTGTCGAGGAAGTCCTTGATCGCCATCTTCTTCGCGCGGTCGACGATGTTCTGGATCATCGCGCCGGAGTTGAAGTCCTTGAAGTACAGGATCTCCTTGTCACCACCGGCGTAGGTCACCTCGAGGAAGCGGTTCTCCTCCTCCTCGGTGTACATCCGCAGCACCACGGCGTCGATCATGGCCTGCACGGTCGCCTGCTCCGAGCCGCCGTTCTGGGCGACGTCGTCGGGGTGCAGCGGCAGGGTCTCGACGAGGTACTTCGCGAAGATCTCACGGGCAGCCTCGGCGTCGGGGCGCTCGATCTTGATCTTCACGTCCAGGCGCCCCGGCCGCAGGATGGCCGGGTCGATCATGTCCTCGCGGTTCGAGGCACCGATCACGATGACGTGCTCGAGCCCTTCGACGCCGTCGATCTCGGAGAGCAGCTGCGGCACGATCGTCGTCTCGACGTCGGAGGAGACACCCGACCCGCGCGTGCGGAACAGCGATTCCATCTCGTCGAAGAACACGACGACCGGGTAGCCCTCGTTGGACTTCTCGCGGGCCCGCTGGAAGATCAGCCGGATGTGCCGCTCGGTCTCGCCGACGTACTTGTTGAGCAGCTCGGGGCCCTTGATGTTGAGGAAGAAGGACTTGCCGGGTTCGCGGCCCTCCTTCTCGGCGACCTTGCGGGCCAGCGAGGCCGCGACCGCCTTGGCGATCATCGTCTTCCCACAGCCGGGCGGGCCGTAGAGCAGCACCCCCTTCGGGGGCTTGAGCTGGTGCTCGGTGTAGAGGTCGGGGTGCAGGTAGGGCAGCTCGACGGCGTCCCGGATGGCCTCGATCTGCCCGCTCAGCCCACCGATGTCGGTGTAGTCGATGTCGGGGACCTCCTCGAGCACGAGGTCGGCGACCTCGGCCTTGGGGATCCGCTCGAAGACGAACCCCGAGCGCGACTCCAGCAGCAGGGCGTCGCCGGCGCGCACGGTCTCACCGTCGAGCGAGGCCGCCATCCGGCAGACACGCTCCTCGTCGGCCTGGGCGACGACGAGCACTCGACCGTCCTCCAGGACCTCCTTGCAGAGCACGATCTCGCCCACGGTCTCGTACCCGTGCACCGCGACGACGTTCATCGCCTCGTTGAGCATGACCTCGCGGCCGGCCTGGAGGGTGTCCGCGTCGAGCGAAGGGCTGACGGCGACGTGCATCTTGCGCCCGCTCGTCAGGATGTCGGCGGTGCCGTCCTCGAAGGTCTCGATGACGATGCCGTAGGCGGCGGGGGGCTGGGCGAGCCGGTCGACCTCGGACTTCAGCGTGACGATCTGCTCCCGGGCGTCCCGAAGCGTGCGCACCAGTCGTTCGTTCTGCGCGGACATCGTCGCGAGCTGGGACCGCAGCCCGGCGAGGTCACGTTCGAGGGTGCGCAGCTGGGCGGGCCTGGCCTGCCCCTGGGCGCGCAGGGCGGTGATCTCGGCCTCGAGTGACTCCCGCTGGGCCTCGAGGCTCTCGCGGGTGCCCGCCTGCTCGGCCGTGGGCTCGTCGGTGCTCATGGTCGACGATAACCCGCGTGCGTCACGGAAGCGGTGAGGTGTCGGTCACCGAACGCACGACGCGGCGCACGCGCTTGTCCGAGGGAACCCGCTCGCCGATGGCCTCGGGGGTCCAGTCCTGCTCGGTCGCCTCCTCGCCCGTGACGTACCCCTTGCCCGGGCGGCGCTTGCGCAGCGGGGGCATGACCCCCGGTGCGAGGCGGCGGGTGGTGATGAGGAACCCGGTGTGCCCGTGCATCCGGTGTTGCGGACGGACGGCCAGGCCTTCTAGGTGCCAGCCGCGCACCAGCGTCTCCCAGGCCTGTGGCTCGGTGAACAGGTCGGCGTCGCGCATGGCCTCCGCAACCTTCGACATCT
>JAGNQK010000252.1 GCA_017989115.1 Dermatophilaceae bacterium
CTCGATCTCGGGAGCCAGCCAGCGATCGGGACCGGGGCGGCCGGCATCCGACGCCGTGAGCGTGGCGACGACGGACGCCGTTGCGGGCGCCGGTTCCAACGGCGCCCGCAACTGGATGCCGCGCGCGGCCGTGAGCACCTCGACCGCCAGCACGCGCGACAAGCCGTCGACCGAGCGCCGCAGCTTGCGGGCGGCCGACCAGCCCATCGAGACATGGTCCTCCTGCATGGCCGAGCTCGGGATGGAGTCGACGGAGGCGGGCGCGGCCAGGCGCTTCATCTCGGAGACGATCGCGGCCTGGGTGTACTGCGCGATCATGTGGCCGCTGTCGACGCCGGGGTCGTCGGCGAGGAACGGCGGCAGGCCGTGGTTGCGCGCCGTGTCGAGGAAACGGTCGGTGCGGCGCTCGGACATCGAGGCGACGTCGGCCGCGACGATGGCGAGGAAGTCGAGCACGTAGGCCACCGGGGCGCCGTGGAAGTTGCCGTTGCTCTCGACGCGGCCGTCGGGGGTGACGACGGGGTTGTCGACCGCCGAGGCGAGCTCCCAGCCGGCGACGCGCGCGGCGTGGTCGACGGTGTCGCGGGCTGAGCCGGCGACGATCGGGGCGCAGCGCAGCGAGTAGGCGTCCTGGACGCGGGTGCAGGCCTGCGTGCGGTGGCTCTCACGGATACCGCTGCGTGCCATCAGGGTTCGGATGTTCGCCGCCGACACGGCCTGGCCGGGCTGGGGCCGCAGGGCGTGCAGGTCGGCGGCGAAGACGTCGTCGCTGCCGAGCAGGCCCTCGACCGACATGGCCGTCGCCACGTCCGCGACGACGAGCAGGTCGCGCAGGTCGTGGATGGCCAGGCAGAGCATGCCGAGCATGCCGTCGGTGCCGTTGATGAGGGCCAGACCCTCCTTCTCCTCGAGCTCGACCGGCTCGATGCCGGCGGCAGCGAGCGCGTCAGCGGCCGGCATCCGATCGCCGTTCGCGTCGCGAACCACACCCTCGCCCATGAGCGCGAGCGCGCAGTGCGACAGCGGTGCGAGGTCGCCGGAGCAGCCGAGTGAGCCGTACTCGTGAACGACCGGCGCGATGCCGGCGTTGAGCATGCCGACGTAGGTCGTCAGGGTCTGCTCGCGGATCCCGGTGCGCCCGGTCGCGAGGGTGGAGATGCGCAGCAGCATCAGGGCCCGCACGACCTCGCGCTCGACCTCGGGGCCGGAGCCGGCCGCGTGCGAGCGGACGAGGGAGCGCTGCAGCTGGCGGCGCATCTCGGTGGGGATGTGACGGGTGGCCAGCGCCCCGAAGCCGGTGGAGACGCCGTAGTGCGGCTCGGTGTCGTCGGCCAGGCCACGGATGACCTCGCGGGTGCGGCGCACCTCGGCGAGCGACTCCGGGGCCAGGGCGATGGGGGCGCCGTGGCGGGCGACCTGCACGACCTCGTCGATGGTGAGGGGGCCGAGACCGACGGTGACGGGCTCGAGCCCGGGGGTGGCGGATGCGCTGCTCATGACGTCCATTGGAGCGCGACGGATGCCGTCCGCGACAGGCGCGCGGACGGCAACCGTCTCAGGACTGAGACTCCCGACCCGTACCCCGAGTGACCTGTTGGTCGATGTGGGGACGCCCGGGGGTGGGGGCGGGGGTCGAGCCGGCAGTGGCGGCGACGAGGGCGGCGTACTGCCCGCCCGCAGCGACCAGTTCGTCGTGGGTGCCCGACTCGACGAGGCGGCCGGCGTCGAGCACGGCGATCCGGTCGACGTCGCGCACGGTCGACAGGCGGTGGGCGATCGTGATGGTGGTGCGTCCACGGGCCAGTTCGTCGAGCGCCCGCTGGAGGGCCCGCTCGGTGCTGGTGTCGAGGGCCGAGGTGGCCTCGTCGAGCACGAGCACCGGGGGGTCGCGCAGGATCGTGCGGGCAACAGCGAGTCGCTGCTGCTCACCCCCGGAGAAGCGGTGCCCACGCGCCCCCACGACGGTGTCGAGTCCGTCGGCCAGGGACGCCACGAGGTCGGCGACCTGGGCTGCGGCCAGCGCCGCCCACAGCTCCCCCTCGCTCGCCTCGGGGCGGGCGAGCAGCAGGTTGTCACGCACCGAGGCGTGCACGAGGTAGCTCTCCTGCGAGACCACCCCGACGATCGATGCGAGCACGTCCGGGTCGAGGTCGCGCACGTCGACCCCGTCAACCGTGACCCGCCCGGCATCCGGGTCGTGCAACCTCGCCAGCAGCCCGGCGACGGTCGACTTGCCCGAGCCGGTGGCCCCGACGAGGGCCAGCGTCGACCCGGCCGGAACCGAGAGCGTGAGCCCGGCGACGGCATCCCGGTCGGCGCCGGGGTAGCGCAGGGTGACGCCCTGGAGGGCGACCGATCCCCGCACGGATGCCGGGTCGAGCGGCACCGGGTGCGCCGGTGCCGGGACGTCGGGCACGAGGTCGAGGTACTCGAAGACGCGGGAGAACAGCGCCATCGACGCGACCCACTGCGCACCGACGTTGAGCAGCCCCATGAGCGGTCGGAAGATGCCGGCCTGGAGCGTCGTGAAGGCGACGAGCGTGCCGATCGTCATGCCGCTCGACGTCGCCGGCAGACCGGCCGCGAGGTAGACCAGGGCCGGGATGACGGCGAAGACGATCTGCATCGTGGCCATCCGCCAGCGCCCGGCGAGCTGCGAGCGCAGCTCGAGGTCGACGAGCTCGTGCGAGGTCGTCGCGAAGCGCTGCGCGTTGCGGGTCGAGGTGCCGAGCGTCTTGGCCAGGCGCACGCCGCTCACCGAGAGCCCCTCGTCGATCTGGTGGTTGAGGTCGGCGAGGTGGCGTTGCTGCTGCGCGGTCACGGCTCGCCGGATCAGGGCGACCTTGCGCGTGAGCCAGAGGGCCGGCGGGATGACGAGCAGCGACAGCAGGGCCAGGCGCCACGAGAGCGCGACCATCGCGATGGCCGTGGCGACGGCGGTCGTGAGGTTCGCGGCGATGGACGTGGCGGTCGAGGTGACGACGCCCTGCATCCCGTTGACGTCGTTGGTCAGGCGCGACTGCACCTCCCCGCCGCGAGTGCGGGTGAAGAAGCCGAGCGACTGGCGCTGGAGGTGGGTGAACACGCGGGTTCGCAGCTCGTGCATGACGCGCTGACCGACCTGGGTCGACAGCCACGTCTGGAGCACGCCGAGCAGCTGGGTGATCGCCGCGACGGCGACCATGCCGCCGACGGCGAGCAACAGCAGGCGGACGTCCTGCTGGGGCAGCGCGACGTCGACGATCTCGCGCACCAGGAACGGCTGGGCCAGGGACACGATGCTCGTCACGACGATGATCGCGACGACGACGGCCACCCGGCCGCGGTGCGGGCGGAAGAGCGCGAGCACTCGGGACAACGGCACGGGGGCGTCGGCGAGCTGGGCCTTGTCGCGGGGGTCGATGGTCATCGGGCCGCCGCGACCACCGCC
>JAGNQK010000253.1 GCA_017989115.1 Dermatophilaceae bacterium
CCTTGGTGCCGAGCGTGGTCAGCGCGAGCGTGGTCGGGATGAGGGAGACGCTGAACGTCGTCCCGGTGAGCCCGGCCACGGTCAGGCTCACCCCGTCGACGGTGATCGACCCCTGCGCGACGACGTAGCCGGCGAGGTCGGCGGGCAACGAGACCTCGACGACCTCCCACCGCTCGCCGGGCGTCCGGCGCACGATGGTGCCGACCCCGTCGACGTGGCCCTGCACGACGTGGCCGCCGAACCGACCGTCGGCTGCCATCGCGCGCTCGAGGTTCACCCGGTCGCCCGGTCGCAGCGCGCCCAGGCTGGTCAGCGCGAGCGTCTGTGCCATGACGTCGACCGTGAACTCCCCGTCCCCGTGGGTGAGGACTGTGAGGCACACCCCGTTGACGCTGATCGACGCGCCGTGGGTGGCGTCGGCGGTCACGAGCGGGCCCGCGACGGTGAGGCGCGCGGAGTCGGTGCGGCCGTCTGCCTCGAGGGTGTCGAGGGCGAGCACGGTGCCGAGCTCCTCGACGATTCCGGTGAACACGGCGATCAGCTCCTTGCCCGGGGGTGGACCGGGGGTGCGGTGGCGGGGCGGGCGGTGATCCGCACGTCGGGGGGCAGGACGGTGACGTCGACGAGGTCCAGGCGCACGGCATCCGCGATGGTGCGCACACCGAGGTCGCTGCTGACCGTGGGACCGGAGCCGAGCAGCGCCGGCGCGACGTAGGCCACGACCTCGTCGACGAGGCCGGCGGCGAGGAAGGCCGCGGTCAGCGTCGGGCCACCTTCGAGGAGGACGCGGTGGATGCCGCGCGCGTGCAGTGCCGCGAGCACCGCGCCGGGGTCGTGGGTCGCCAGCAGCAGGGTCTCGGCCGCGCCGTCGAGCACGCGCGCCGTCGCCGGGAGGGTGCGGTGGCCGACCACGACGCGCAGCGGTTGGGACCCGGCGGCCGTGCCGTCGGCTGTGCGCACGGTGAGCTGGGGGTCGTCGCTCAGGGCGGTGCCGGTGCCGACGACGACGGCGCCGCACCGCGAGCGCAGGTCGTGCACGTCGGCGCGGGCTGCCTCGCCGGTGATCCAGCGACTCGTGCCATCGGCGGCGGCCGTGCGACCGTCGAGGGTCGAGGCGCTCTTGGCGATGACGAACGGGCGGCCGGTGCGGCGGGCGTGCAGCCACGACTCGTTGAGTTCCTCGGCGGCCTCGCGCAGGACCCCGGTCTCGACGGCGACCCCGGCGGCGGCCAGCGTCGCGGCCCCACCCGCGGCGACCGCGTCGGGGTCCCCGACGGCGAAGACGACCCGGGCGATGCCCGCCTCGAGCAGGGCGCCGGTGCACGGGCCGGTGCGTCCGGTGTGGTTGCACGGTTCGAGGGTGACGTGGGCGGTGCCGCCGCGGGCCGCCTCCCCTGCCTGGGCGAGCGCGTCGACCTCGGCGTGCGCGGTGCCGGCCCCGCGGTGGTGCCCCACACCGACCACCCGACCCGCGGCATCCGTGACGACGCAGCCCACCCGCGGGTTGGGGTCGGCCTGCGGGCCGAGGCGGGCAGCATCGATCGCCCGCTGCATCAGCGCGGTGCTCTCGTCCATGTCCTGCCCTCGTGCCTGGAAACCGGGTGTTCGGTCAGGCTCCGGGAGGATGGTTGTCCAAGGTTGGCACCCGAGGGCAACCGACCACGACGACCGCCGGCGAGACCCGCGGGCCTCGCCAGCACGTGCTGCCTACCATCCGGACTTTCACCGTCGGTCCCGGAGTTCCACCGGGTCAACCGGCCGCTGGCTGCGGTCGGGTCGCGGACTGTCACCGCCGGTTCGGAATTACACCGACCCCGGAGCACGTGTCACGCCCAGTATGCCGCACCCCGGCGCGGGGTTACCGTGGCCTCGCCGTGTGTGCTCTCTCACCCGGATGCCGCTGGGCACAAGGGGCCCCACGGGCCGCGACGACGAGGAGGATCAGGCCATGGCGACCAACCAGACACCCCGGGTGACGGTCAACGGTGTGGTCCACGACCTCGCCGGCACCGACCCGTGGACCCCCGCCCTGGACTGGCTGCGCTCGATCGGGCTGATCGGAGCCAAGGAGGGGTGCGCCGAGGGTGAGTGCGGGGCCTGCTCGGTGATGCTGGCCCGGCGCGACGGCGATGACCGCACCCGGTGGGCCGCGGTCAACGCCTGCCTGCTCCCGGCAAGCGCCCTGGCGGGCCAGGAGGTCGTGACCTCCGAAGGGCTCGGGTCGCCCGAGGCGCTGCACCCCGTCCAGCACGAGATGGCCGTGCGCGGTGGGTCGCAGTGCGGCTACTGCACGCCCGGCTTCGTGTGCTCGATGGCCGCCGAGTTCTACCGTCCGGACCGGGCGCCGTCACCGAAGGACCACGGGGGCGAGGTCGGGCCGAACGGCTTCGACCTCACGGCCATCTCCGGCAACCTGTGCCGGTGCACGGGCTACCGTCCGATCCGCGAAGCCGCCTTCGCGCTCGGCCTCCCGCAGACCGACGACGCGCTCGCCAGCCGGCTGGAGGGCCCCGGACCCGCCGCTGCACCCGTGGTCGTGGACGGTCCCACCGGCTCCTACGTGCGACCCGCCGACCTCGACGAGGCGATCCACCTGCTCCAGCGGCATCCGGATGCCGTTGTCGTGGCGGGGTCCACGGACTGGGGGGTCGAGGTCAACCTTCGGGGTGCCCGGGCTGAGCTGGTCGTCGGTGTCGACCACCTGGCGGAGCTGCGGGAGGTCACCCGTGGCGCCGACCACCTCGAGATCGGGGCCGCGGTCACCCTGGCCGAGCTCGAGCGGGGCATCGCGCGGGAGGTGCCGCTGCTCACCGCCGTGCTGCCGCTGTTCGCGTCCCCGCTCATCCGCAACAGCGCCACCATCGGCGGGAACCTCGCCACCGGCTCCCCCATCGGCGACCTCGCCCCGGCGCTGCTGGCCCTAGAGACCGACGTCGTGCTCCACGGCACCGACGGGCAGCGACTGGTACCCCTCGCATCGTTCTTCACGGGGTACCGGCGCAGTGTGCGGCGCCGCGACGAGCTGATCCGCGCCGTCCGCATCCCCCTGCCGCTCGGAGAGGTCACGGGGTTCCAGAAGATCGCCAAGCGACGCCACGACGACATCTCCAGCGTCGCGGTCGCGGTGTCGCTGCACGTCGTCGACGGGAGCGTTCAGCGCGCCCGGATCGGGGTGGGCGGTGTCGCCGCCACTCCCCTGCGGGCGACCGACGCCGAGGCCGCCCTCGAAGGGCGGGCATGGACGCTGGCGACTGCCGCGGCGGCCGGCGAGGTGCTGCGCGACGTCGGCACCCCGATCGACGACCACCGCGCCAGCGCCGCCTACCGCCGGGCGGTGCTCGCCACCGCCCTGGTGCGGCTGCACGCGCAGGGCGCGAGCACGCCGGAGGTGACCCGATGAGCGCCGTGGCCCAAGGCCC
>JAGNQK010000051.1 GCA_017989115.1 Dermatophilaceae bacterium
TCGTGCACCCCGACGAGCAGGATGTGGCCACCGACCCACAGCATGGCGACGATGCCGACCGTCGACAGGCCGGCGAGCAGCTTGGGCATGAACGCGACGAGGCCACGCCCGACGCGCTGCGAGGCTCCCGACTCACGCCCCGCCAGGTGCAACCCGATGTCGTCCATCTTCACGATGAGACCGACGACGCCGTACACGAGGATGGTGATGCCCACCGCCACCAACGCCAGGATCACCGCACGGGAGACGAACGCCTCGTCGGCGACCTCGTTGAGCGCGATGACCATGATCTCGGCGGACAGGATGAAGTCGGTGCGCACCGCCCCGCTGACCACCGTCTTCTCGTGGTCGGGGTCACCGGCCGCAACGGCCTCGACCGCGTGCTCGTGACCGGCGACCATCTCCCAGATCTTCTCGGCACCCTCGTAGGCCAGGTAGGTGCCGCCGACCATGAGGATCGGGGTGAGGGACCACGGCAGGAACTGGCTGAGCAGCAGGATCGCCGGGAGGATGATGAGCAGCTTGTTGCGCAGGGAGCCCATGGCGATCTTGCGGATGATCGGCAGTTCCCGCTCGGGCTTCAGGCCGTCGACGTAGCGCGGGGTGACGGCGGTGTCGTCGATGACGACCCCGGCCGCCTTCGCGCTGGCGCGCCCTGCGGCGGCACCGACGTCGTCGACCGAGGCGGCCGCCAGCTTCGCGAGCGCCGCGATGTCGTCGAGGAGGGCGACGAGTCCACCAGCCACTGGTTCTTCCTTCGGGTCATGAGTCGGGGCCGCAGCCACCGTTGCGGTGCTCACGGTAACGCGATGTGCCCGGATATCGGTTGCGCGCACGCATCGCGGTCCTTGACAGTGAGCCACGTGCAGCACCACGAGATCAGCCACCACGCCCACGCCCACCACCCCGTGATGGCACCGCTGTCGGATGCCTCGGTGGCCCGACTGCTCGATCGCCTGCTCCCGTCGAGCGGGCGGCTGCTCGACCTCGGCTGCGGTCAGGGTGAGTGGATCCGCCGGGCGCTGAGCGTGCGACACGGTGTCACTGCCGTCGGGGTCGACCTCCACGTGGGGTCGGATGCCGGCGACCTCGGCGCGGATCAGGCCCCGCGCGCAGCCTTCGTGGAGGCCGACGCCGCCACGTGGACCGGCGGACGGTTCGACGCCGTGCTCGCCGTCGGCGTCAGCCACGTCTTCGGAGGGCCGGGCGCGACGTTGGATGCCGTGCGCCGTCACCTCGCGCCCGGCGGACGCGTGCTCCTGGGCGACGGCATCTGGGACGTCCCGCCGACGCCGGCAGCCCTGACCGCCCTCGACGCCACACCGGAGGAGATGCCCGACCTCGTGGGCCTGCTGGACCTGGTGGCCCGGAAGGGTTTCGAGGTGGTGCACGCTCACGTGAGCACCCTCGAGGAGTGGGATGAGTACGAGTGGTCGTGGACGGGGTCGCTCGCGCAGTGGGCGCTGGAGCCCGAGCGCGATCCGGCCGAGCGGGACCAGGCCCTCGACGCCTCCCACGCCCATCGCGAGGCGTGGCTGACGGGATACCGGGGTGTCCTGGGCTTCGCCACGCTGGTGCTCGTCGACAACCCGGCTGCCCACTGACCTGCGGCAGGAGTGACCAGTTGGTCAGATCTGCACGGAGCAGGCCCGGGCGGCGTGTGCCCGGGTGCCGTCACGCGGTAGCGTCCGGCCCATGCGCCTGGCCCTCCGCATCGTCGCGGCTCTCCTCGTCCTCGTCATCGCCGCTGCCGTGGGCGGGTACTTCTACGCCCGCCCCCTGCTCGAGACGGGAACGGGGTACGCGGCGCACAACTCCTGCGCCGTGACGCTCGTCGCCGGCCGTGACGACCCCGAGACCGACCTGCCCGACAACCCCCTGGTGCCCTTCCTCACCGGGTACGTCAACGAGGCCGGCCGCTCGAGCACGTCGCAGATCCTGTTCACGCTGTCCACGCAGAAGGCCTGGTACACCCGGGGCTTCGGCTGCACGGTGGGTGCCGACCGGCCCGAGGACCTCGGGGAGGCCACGAAGGTCGTCCACGACACCAACCCCCTCTCCACGGCGGAGTCCCCGGAACCGAACCCTGACGTCGATGCCGCCATCGCTCGCGCCTTCGGCGACGGCCTCGGCACCGTCCGGGCGGCCGAGCTCGGCACCCGCGGCATCGTCGTGCTCAAGGGTGGGCAGCTCATCGGAGAGCGGTACGCCGAAGGATTCACCCGTGAGACCCCCCAGCTCGGCTGGTCGATGACCAAGAGCGTCGCGAACCTGCTCGTCGGGCGGATGGTGCACCAGGAACGGATCGCGATCACCGACGACTCGTTGCGGCCCGAGTGGACCGACGAGCGCAAGGGGATCACCGTCGACCAGCTGATGCGCGGCACGAGCGGACTCTCGTGGGACGAGACGTACTCGCTCGGCACCCCGATCACCCAGATGCTCTACTCCGAGCCCGACATGGCCGGGTTCGCCGCGAGCCAGCCGCTGGCCCACCAGCCCGGCACGTACCAGCAGTACAGCAGCGGCGGCACGAACATCCTGTGCGCAGTGCTCACCGACCTGGCCGACGCCCCGGACGCCGACCTGCCACGCCAGCAGCTGTTCGCCCCGCTGGGGCTCACGTCGGCCACGCTGGAGGTCGACATGACCGGCACCCCCGTGTGCAGTTCGTACCTGTGGGCGACGCCGCGTGACTGGGCCACCATCGGGCAGTTCGCCCTCCAGGACGGCGTGTGGGCCGGCGAGCGGCTGCTGCCCGAGGGCTGGATGAAGGCCTCCACCACGGTGACCGAGGTGCGCCAGAGCGAGGAGCAGGGCTACGCCGCCGGGTGGTGGGCCAACAAGAAGGCCGACGGGTCGCTCGTCGACCCCCAGCTGCCCGAGGACACCTACTGGGCGAGCGGCCACGACGGCCAGAGGGTGTACGTCGTGCCCTCGGCCGAGCTCGTCGTCGTGCGGCTCGGGTTCACCCCCGAGCTCGAGGCCGACCAGCTGCGCACCGACGAGCTCGTCGCCGAGCTCGTCGCCATCAAGCCCGCCGAGGGCTGACCCCAGCTTTCCCTCCCCATGAGGCAAACCCGAGGTTCGCAAGGGTTGTCATCCCCCGCGAACCTCGGGTTTGCCAGGTGAAGTCCGCGGACCGCTCAGAGGGAGGCGGTGACGGTCACCGTCGTGGCCTCGGCCACGTCACCGAACAGCGGGACGCACGAGACGTCCACGACGGCATCCGGCTCACCGGCCGGGGCGGTGCAGACCGTCTCGACCGATTCACCGCCAGCGGCGGGGAAGCGCATCGTGAACAGCACGGGGAACCCGTTGGCGTCGCCCAGGGTGGCCTTCATGCCGGTGATGTTGACGATGGGGATGCCGGCACCCTGCGGCACCAGCGTCCACCCGCCGCCGATCGTGGCGCGCGGCAGCTCGAAGCCGTCGCCGACGTCGAGCTCGATGTTCTGCTCGATGTCGGTCGGCAGACCGCTCGGGAGGTCGGTCGGCAGGCCACTTGGGAGGTCCGTCGGGAGCTCGGTCGGGAACCCGCTCGGCAGGCTGGTGGGGAAGCCGGACGGGAAGGTCTCGTTGACAGTGTCGACCACGCGGGAGGCGAAGAACGCGAAGACGGCGATGACGATGGCGATGAGGCCGAGGATGACGACGGCGGCGATGAGGCAGCCCTTGGCCAGACCGCTGTTGCCGCTCTTGACCGGCGGGGGGTAACCGGCAGCACCCGGTGCGCCGTACCCGGTCTGGGGCTGGCCCGGCGCGTACCCCTGCTGCGGGTACCCGGCCGGCGCCTGACCGGCGGTCGGGTACGCACCCGGTGCCCCGGCATCCTGACTCGGAAGCGCCTGCGTACCGGCCACGTCGAAGGCCTGGGTGTGGCCGCTGTCCGAGACGGTGTCAGCGACGGTGTCCGACGAGCTCGCCCACGACGGCGCGGGTGGGGGCGCGGTCGGGTCGCTCGGGGCCGGCGAGCGGAACTGGTCGGTCCACTGGGTGCCGTCCCAGAAGCGTTCCCGGCCGTCCGGCTGAAGGTGCCAACCCGCTGGTGCCGACATGGTGGTTCTCCTGGCTCGTGCGGGTGGTCAGCCCACCTTAGCCGCGCTCACCCGTCAGTCGCTCGGGAGCGCGGTCGACAGCCGTTCGCGCATGCCCGGTCCCCAGCCGGGGGGTTGGGTCAGCGCGGCCCACGAGTCGAGGTTGTCCTGCGACGAGTACATGTGACCGAACCCGGCAGGCACCGCCGTGCCCGCCGGCATGTCGAGCAGCACCTGCCACATCGTGACGAACGGGAACCACTCCATCGTCGGGGCGACGTCCGGCCCGCGCTGGCCCTCCTTGAGCCAGTCGGGTTCGCGGAACGCGAGGTTCGGCGAGTAGAAGACCGTGGGGTCGGATGCGTACTGGAGGTACACGAGCCGCGTGGGGCCCCACCGAGCCCCGCCGCGCTCCAGCCCGCCCTCGGAGTTCGCGAACCGCACCGTGCGGCCGTCCTCGTAGATCGGCAGGGATGCCGGGGAGTCGGGATCGCGCTCGGCCTGGAGGCGTGCGTGCAGCGGGTTCACGAACGGCGGGCCTGACATGAGGGCGCCGTTCACGGGCGCGTTGACGATGCTGATCGACGACAGCACGCTCTCGACGCCGCGCGACCCGAGCGAGAGGCCGTACAGGTAGAGGTCGGGGCGGTCGTTGGACGGCAGCGTGGACCAGTACTGGTGCACGGTCTCGAAGACGACCCGCGACGTGCTCGCGACGGCATCCTGGTCGGCGAGCATCGAGATCCAGCTCGGCAGGTAGGAGTACTGCACCCCGGCGATGGCGGTGTCGCCGTTCCACAGGTACTCGAGGGGGTCGGTCCCGCGGTGGTCGAGGTAGCCCATCCCGGTGGTCGTGGCGACGACGAGGACCTCGCGGTCGAAGGCCCCGGTGCGCTTGAGCTCCTCGAGCACGAGGTCCGCTCGCCCTTGGACCGTGTCGGCACTCTGGAGGCCGGCGAACACCCGGATGGGCTCCTTCGCGCCGGGACCGTTGACGGCTTCGAGCTCGGCGACGTCGGGGCCGCCGCGCACGAAGAAGCGGCCGTACTGGCCGAGGTCCTCCCAGGGCGACAGCGACTCCGGCGAGCCGGAGCGTTCGGGCGCCGTGGGGCGGTTGGAGCTGTTGGTGCCGGTGGTGTCCTGCGGGGCGAAGAAGGCGTTGGCCCCGGCGAAGAAGCCGTTGACGATGACCCCGGTCCACAGCCCCCAGAGCAGGAAGAGCACCGCCCCCACGCCGAGCGTGATGGACAGCCGGCGCGACAGTCGGCGCCCGAGCCACGAGGCCACCGTGCGCGCCAGGACGATCAGGCTGCGGGCGAGCAGGACGAACAGGGTGAACACCAGGAGCGTCACGACGATGACGACGGGCCAGATCGTGGGTGACGTCGACTCCATCCCCATGATCCTGCGGATGTCGTTCTGCCAGCCGACGAACTTCCAGGCGCTCAGCAGCACGAGGACCATGCCGATGCCGATGACCAGGCCCAGCGCGATCGAGCGTGCTCGGCCCCTGAGGCCGGGGATCTGCAGGTAGCGCCAGAGGGCGTGGGCCGCCGCCCCCAGCCCGTACCCCACGGCAACGGTGACTCCCGAGGCGACACCCTGCAGCCACGGGGCGCGCGGGAGCAGCGACGGCACGAGCGATGCCGCGAACGCCCACGGCACCACCATGAGTCCGACTCCGGAGAGCACCCGCTCGAAGACGCGGTCGGCATCCCCGATGGCCGGCAGGAACGGGCTGCGACCCACGCGACGGGCGGCCTTCTCGACGATCGCGGGGTTCACCGTGCCAGCGTAGGGCCGACGGGCGGTGCAGGCCCCGGTGGGCGCCGTGATGCGCCACAGTGGTGCACCTCGACACGTGTCGTCGTCAACGAACGGAGGTGCTCGCGTGGCTGACCTGGCCGAGCAGGTGGTGTCCCGCAACGAGGACGAGAGCCGGTGGGAGGCGCACGTCGGCGGCGTCCTCGCCGGTTTCGCGGCCTACCAGGTGGTCGACGACGACGTCGTGTTCACCCACACCGAGGTCGACCCGGCGTTCGAGGGCCGCGGCGTCGGAGGGGCGCTCGCCAGGGGGGCCCTCGACGAGGTCGCACAGGACGACTCCCTGAGGGTCGTGCCGCGGTGCCCGTTCATCAAGGCGTGGATCGCCCGGCATCCCGACTACGCGGCCCTGGTCCGCCCGACCCCTCCCTGAGGGCGCCGGGCGGACCAGGTCTGGCGTCAGGCCGGGGCGTCGGCGAAGCGCAGGTAGGGCTTGACCTCGTCGACGTTGGCGAAGCGCTCGCGCGCGTCGTCGGTGGCGATGGCCGGCGCCACGATGACCCGGTCCCCCGGCACCCACTCGGCCGGGGTGGAGATCGGCGAACGGTCGGTGGCCTGCAGGGCGTCGAGCGCGCGCAGGATCTCGGTGAAGTTGCGGCCCACCGACTTCGGGTAGGTGATCGTCAGGCGCACCGTGTTGCTCGGGTCGATGAGGAAGACCGAACGCACGGTCGAGGTGTCACCCTCGCCCGGGTGGATCATGTCGTAGGCCTGCGAGACGGAGCGGTCCTCGTCGGCGATGATCGGGAAGTCGACGTCGACCCCGGCGACCTCGGCGATGTCCGGGACCCAGCGCAGGTGGTCCTCGACGGAGTCGACCGACACCGCGATCGCCTTGGCGTTGCGTGCGGCGAACTCACCGGACAGGGCGGCGGTGCGGCCGAGCTCGGTGGTGCAGACCGGGGTGAAGTCGGCCGGGTGGCTGAACAGCACGGCCCAGGCGCCCTCCTTCCAGTCGTGGAAGGACAGCACCCCCTGCGTCGTGTCGGCGGTGAAGTCAGGGGCGATGTCGCCGAGACGGATGCTCATTGGATAACTCCTCGTTTGCAGAACGGTTATCTCATGTTATTCATGATCGACGGATGCCGTTCCACGGCGACCGCATCGTGGGCACCCACGGTGCCCCCCGGCATCCTCGCCCGCTGGGTATCAGGCTGGGCGGCGCGGCGCTCCTCTTGGGTGAACAGCCACGCATGACCACCCACCCCAGGAGCACGCCATGTCCTTCGCCGATCCCATCCGTCGCAACCCGCGCATCCCCCTCGACCCCCGCTTCCCCGCAGTGCCCACCGACCTCGACCCGCAGGACCCGGGCAAGGGTCGGCGCCGAAACCGCTGCGGGACGATGGAGGAGCACCGCCAGCTCGTGCGCCTCGACCCCGAGTACCGCTGGCGCCGCGAGCAGATCGAGAAGGACGTCCAGCAGTGGATCGCCGCCTTCGGTGAGGAGGGGTCGCGGACCGGGATCATCCGCATCCCCGTCGTCGTGCACGTCATCTGGCACACCGCCGCCGAGAACATCAGCGACGCCCAGATCCACTCGCAGATCGACGTGCTCAACGCCGACTTCCGGCGGCTGAACGCGGATGCCGGGAGCGTCCCCACCGCGTTCGCCGGGGTCGCCGCCGACGCCCGGATCGAGTTCGCCCTGGCCGTGCGCGGACCGGGGTGCGCGGTCACCACCGGCATCACCCGCACCGAGACCTCGGTCACCGGGTGGACCCGCAACCAGACCGGGATGCTGTCCGCCGCCGGTGGGGGCCACGACCCCTGGGACGTCACCAGGTACCTCAACGTCTGGGTGTGCAACTACACCGACGGGCTCCTCGGCAAGGGCAGCTTCCCCGGCATGCCGAACCAGGGCGTGCGCTGCCACTACCGGGCCTTCGGCTCGACGGGCACCCTCAGCGCGCCCTACGACCTCGGCCGCACGATGGTCCACGAGGTGGGTCACTACCTGAACCTCAACCACATCTGGGGCGACGACGGCAGCCTGTGCACCGGCACCGACAACGTCGCGGACACCCCGAACCAGGCCGACGAGCACTACGGCACCCCGGCATTCCCGCAGGTGTCCTGCAGCAACGGCCCGGACGGCGACATGTTCATGAACTACATGGACTACACCGACGACGCCGGCATGTTCATGTTCACCGCGGGGCAGAGCGAGCGCATGGACGCAACCCTGCACACGGCCCGAACCGGGCTGCTCGCCTCCGACGGGCTGGTGCCGAGCAGCGGCGCCGTCAACGACCTGTGGGCCAAGGACACCTCCGACGACGACGGCGCCGAGCCCAACCCGTCGGGCCAGCCGATGTGGGTCAGCGACGACATCTGGGTGCGCAACGACAACAACGGCATCGCGAACCAGGACCACCAGAACCCGGAGCACGGGTCGGGCACCACGTCGGTCTACGTGCGGGTGCGCAACCGCGGGTGCTCCGGCACGTCGTCGGGCACGGTCCGGCTGTACTGGGCCAAGGCCTCGACCGGTCTCGCCTGGCCGGCGCCGTGGGACGGCAGCGTCACGTCACCGGCGCTCATGGGCGGGGAGATCGGCTCCGCCGCGGTGTCGGTGTCCGCGGGCGACGACGAGATCCTCGCGTTCCCGTGGTCCCCGCCGGACCCGGCCGACTACGCCTCGTTCGGTGCCGACCGCGGGCACTTCTGCCTGCTGGCCCGCATCGAGACCGGCCCGGCCCCGGACTTCGGGATGACCTCACCCGAGACGGGCAACCTCTACGCGAACGTGCAGCAGAACAACAACATCGTCTGGAAGAACATCACCGTCGTCGACGAGGACACCGACGGGCGCGTCAGCGCCGCGATCGTCGCCAACTACGGGCGCGAGGCCACGAAGGTGCACGTGGTGTTCCGGGCCCCGCGGCGGGAGCGGTCGATGCTCGACTGGGGCGAGGTCTGGCTCGAGCCGACCAACGAGCTGCGCGAGCTGTGGAAGGCCAGCGGCGGTGAGTCCCAGGGGTTGGAGGAGATCGGCGACGGTCGCTTCCGCATCGCCGGGCGCAAGGCCTCACTCGGCCCGATCGCCCTCGAGCCCGGCCAGCTGGGTGCCCTCGGGCTGCGTTTCGTCCCGACGCACAGGGAGCGCCTGGGCGCCGGGATCGTCGCGCTCGACGTGTGGCAGCTGCAGGCCGACCGGGGCGAGCCCGTCGGTGGGCAGCGCTTCGTCGTCAAGCTGCGGGCTGACCGGCGCGGCCTCGTGCTCGACCAGCCCAAGGTGCGCCACGACGGCATCGGCTGGATCCGCCCACGGTCCGCGAACCGCCTGGGCAGCCTGATGGGTCGCGTCCTCGGAGGCGGCGGCCGCATCCGCGGCACCACCCGCACCTGACCCCCCCATCCCCGACTTCGTGCGACTTCGGTGCGGCATTCGTCCCGATCCGGGCCCGGATCCGCACTCAAGTCGCACGAAGTCGGGGAGGTGTGGCGGCAGCTCGGTCACGAAGTCGAGGTGTGGCAATCAGTGCCACGACCGGAGCGCCGCCGCCAACTCCTCAACAGTGGACTCACTTCGGGCGAGCGCCATGACCAGTTCGTAGGCGTCGTCGTCAGGGGCGTCGAGGTCGACGTCGTTGATTCCGTAGAACACGACCGTGGCAAGCCACCCGAGTCGCTTGTTGCCATCGACCAGGGCATGGTTTCGCACGATGGAATCAAGCAGGACGGCCGCCTTGGTGTCGAGATCCGGATAAGCCTGCTGCCCGTACAACTCGGTTCGTGGGCGGTGGGCCGCCGCATCCAAGAGTCCGAGATCCCGAACCGGGCCCACGTCGAGGTCGCGCGTCAGGGCGATCAGATCCTCCAAGGACAGGTAGACCGTCACCGCCCGAGGCGATCCAAGACATCGGCGTAGCGCTCGCGCGCCTGCGCCGAGAGTTCGCTGACCTTGGCCTCGTGCAAGCCGCGCGCTGCGGCATCGCGGATCGCGCGCACCGTCGCCTCCTGCTTGCTGATCCCTTGAGCGGCGGCCAAGGCGGCAAGAGCGCGCTCGTCCTCATCCGTCAGTCGCAACGTCATGGCCATGACTGCATGATACCAAAGTGGTATCAGCCCTTGCAGCCTACGATCGCGGGGTGAGTGCCGACCTCGTCGTGAAGAACCTCGCAGGGGGCCACGCACACCGAACCCTGTTCGAGGGTCTGGACTTCACCGTCGCCCCCGGTGACGTCGTCGGGGTCGTCGGCGCCAACGGAGCGGGCAAGACCACCCTGCTGCGCATCCTCGCCGGCGACCTGGCCCCGCTCGAGGGGTCTGTGTCGACTGCTCCGACCGACGCCTTCGTCGGATGGTTGCCTCAAGAACATGAGCGGATGCCGGGGGAGACCGTGGGTGAATACGTCGCCCGCCGCACGGGCGCGGCCGCCGCCACGGCATCCATGGAGGCTGCCGCCGCAGCCCTCGGCGCCGACGAGGTGACCCGCGCGAGCGAGGACGCCTTCGCCAAGGCGCTCGACCACTGGCAGGCCAGCGGCGCCGCCGACCTCGACGAGCGCCTCCCCCCGGTCCTGGCCGATCTCGGGCTGACCGTCGGGGCCGACGCCCTGATGACCTCGCTCTCCGGGGGCCAGGCGGCGCGGGCCGCCCTCGCCGCCCTCCTGCTCAGCCGGTTCGACGTCGTGCTGCTCGACGAGCCGACCAACGACCTCGACCTCGCCGGGCTCGAGCGGCTCGAGCACTTCGTCCGGGGTCTGCGGTCGGGAGTCGTGCTCGTGTCGCACGACCGCGAGTTCCTGTCACGGGTGGTCACGCGCGTCGTCGAGCTCGACCTCGCGCAGCACCAGGTCGCGGTGTACGACGGCGGGTACGACGCGTTCCTCGCCGAGCGGGCCGTCGCCCGGCGGCACGCGCGTGAGGCCTACGAGGAGTTCGCCGACAAGAAGGCCGACCTCGTGGCCCGCGCCCGCACCCAGCGTGAGTGGAGCTCGCAGGGAGTGCGCAACGCCATCAGGAAGGCGCCCGACAACGACAAGATCCGGCGCCGCGCGGCCGTGGAGTCATCGGAGAAGCAGGCGCAGAAGGTGCGCCAGATGGAGTCGCGGATCGCCCGGCTCGACGAGGTCGACGAGCCCCGCAAGGAGTGGGCACTGCAGTTCACCATCGGCAGCGCGCCCCGGTCGAGCTCGGTCGTCGCGACCCTGTCCGACGCGTCGGTGACGCTCGGCACGTTCACGTTCGGCCCGGCATCCGTGCAGGTCAGCGCCGGCGACCGGATCGGCGTCACGGGCCCGAACGGCGCCGGCAAGACCACCCTGCTGCGCCTGCTCCTCGGCCATCTCACGCCGGATGCCGGCCGCGCGAGCCTGGGTGCGTCGGTGGCGGTCGGGGAGATCGACCAGTCCAGGACGGGCCTGGCCGAGGACCGGCCGCTGGGCGATGCCTTCGAGGCGGCCATGCCGCAGATGACCCCGGCCGACGTGCGCACGCTGCTGGCGAAGTTCGGGCTCAAGGCCGACCAGGTGAGCAGCCTCGTCGGCTCGCTCTCCCCCGGCGAACGCACCCGGGCTGCGATGGCACTGCTGCAGGCTCGCGGGGTGAACCTGCTCGTGCTCGACGAGCCGACCAACCACCTCGACCTGCCCGCGATCGAACAGCTGGAGCAGGCGCTCGACAGCTATGACGGGTCGCTGCTCCTGGTCTCCCACGACCGGCGGATGCTCGACACCGTGCGCCTGGACCAGCGCTGGCACGTCGAGGACGGCCAGGTCACGGTCAGACAGACCGGCTGAGCCGCGCCCGGGCGTGGCCGGCACCTGAGTCGCAGCGCCGTCGTCGTCCTCGCGCGACCCGGTGCGCGCTTGTGTAGGGTCCGAAAGCGTGGGAACCCTCGTGATGATCGTGCTGCTCCTTGCCCTGACGGGCGCATCCCTGGCGACCTGGTTCGCCACCCGACCAGAGGCGGGTGCGAACGAAACGGGTTCGGGTGCAGCGGCATCCGACGAGGGCGCCGACGAGCAAGCGGACGGCGAGGACCCGGCATCCGAGGGCGACGAGGGTGCCGACGACGAGCGGCGGTCCCGATCGCGTGGCCGACCGAGCGTGGACGTGGACGGGCGCCGTGTCCTGCACCGCTTGGCCGGGTTCGCCGCGGTGGGGTTCGCCGTGGTGACCGTGGCCTACACGGCCGCGATGTCGTTCACCGTCGTCCCCGTGCAGCAGGTCGGCATCCCCGTCACGTTCGGGACCCCCGGCAGCCCGATGAACAACGGCATCCACCCCAAGTTGCCCTGGACGACCGTCACCCTCATGGACGGCACGGTCCAGATCGACGACAACCTCGGGGACCGGCGCACCGAGATCCGGCTGGGGAACCAGTCGATCGCGTACGTGCAGAACAACGTGCGCTGGCGGATCCGGCCCGAGGCGGCCGACCGACTGTTCCGGGACCACCAGACCTTCGAGCGGATCGGCACCGCGCTCGAGGAGCCCGAGCTCGCTGCCGCCCTCAACGCCGCGCTGCAGGACTACAACCCGCTGGGCACCGTCACCGGCTCGGAGAAGACCCGCGACGAGATCGCGACCGAGGTGCGTGCGCGCCTGAACGACAAGCTGGGTGACCGGCTGCTCATCGAGTCGGTGACCATCCCGGTCATCAACTTCGACCAGGAGACCCAGGACCGGATCAACCGGTACCAGACCGAGATCGGCAACACCCGCATCGCCGAGCAGCGCAAGCTGACCGCGACGGCCGAGGCCGCGGCGAACTCGATCCTCGCGAAGTCGGTCTCCGACCAGCCCAACGTCCTGGTGTCGCGCTGCCTCGACACGCTCAACGAGATGGTCAGCCGGGGCCAGGCGATTCCGGTCGGCTTCTCGTGCTGGCCGGGCGGA
>JAGNQK010000254.1 GCA_017989115.1 Dermatophilaceae bacterium
GTGCAGCGCCCCGTAGAGCAAGCCACCGATGAGTGACCCCAGCCCCCACACCGCGAGCACGAGACCGATCTGCCCCTCCGCGGCGATGTCGCGCATGACGGCGATGATCGCGATGTCCGACCCCGCCAGCACGACGGTGGTCGCCGTCGCAGCCAGGCACACCGCGAGGAACGGCAGCCGGAACCACGTCCGGCTGCTGGCGCGGGCGGTGCCGACCACCGCCTCACCCTCACCGCGCAACGGTGGGTCGACGACGTACATGAGGATGCCCGCACCCACGCCGAGCATCTGGATCCAGAACAGCACCCACGAGGTGTCCCACACCGTCGCCGCCCAGACGGCGACCGCCGGGGCGACGATGAACGACAGCTCGACCGCCACCGCATCCAACGAGATCGCCGTGCGGCGCTCCCCCTCCCCGACGGCGGCGATGACGGCCTGCCGGGTGATGGAGAACGTCGGGATGACGAACAGGCCCGCGAGCACCGCGAGACCCAGCAGCAGGTAGTAGCCGACGAACGGGGCGATGCTCCAGCACACGAGGGCGACGAGGATCGAGGGCAGCACCACGCGCCGCAGGCCGTACCTGTCGAGCAAGCGCCCGCGCCAGGGCCCGCTGACGGCGATGGCGACCGTTGCCGCGGCGGCAAGCACGCCCGCCGCGGTGTAGCTGCGATCCAGGGACGACACGACGTGGATGGTCAGCAGGACGGTGCTCGCGAACACCGGCATCCGCACGAGGGTGCCCAGGACGAGTGCGGTTCGCAGCGGCTTGCTCCGAAGCGCCCGCCGGTACGGGGCGAAGGACACGGCGGGCACCGGGACACTGTGTCACCGAATGGCCAGACTGACGACTCGGAGGCACTGACAGCGCGCCGGCGCCGAGGGTTGGGTCCCGTCCGGGACGAGGAGGACCGCCCGATAGCATCGCCGCGTGCAGAAGGACCGGATGGCCGGCGAGACCGTTGCCTACTGGATCCTGTCCTCGCTGGTGGTTCTCGCAGCCGCGGTGTCCACGGCGCACGGTGACTGGGTGAGCGACTCATGGATCCACCTCGGTGCCATCCACGAGATGTCCCGCGACTTCTGGTCACCGGTGGAGCCGCTCGTCGGCGAGGACGTGCCCTTCCCGTACTTCTCGCCGTGGACAGCCGTCGGCGCGCTGGGGGTGCGGCTGTTCTCCGTCACTCCTTTCCAGGTGCTGGCCGTCTTCGCCGTGGTGTCCCCCCTGGTCCTGGTCCACTCGCTGCACCGCCTCGTGCGCGCCGTGAGTCCCGCTCCGTGGGCCCCCGTTGCCGTGCTGGCGGCACTCCTGACGGTCTGGGGGACCAGAGCGTTCTTCTGGAGCGGATTCCTCAGCCTCAACACCCTCGTCGTCGGGTCCTCGTGGCCCAGCGTCCTCGCGACCGCGTTCTGGTTCTACCTGTGGGCCGCCGTCTGGACCAGCACCCGGATGACTCGGGGGTTGATCGCGACGCTGCTCGTCGTTCCCGGTGTGCTGCTGTTGTTCCACCCGTTCACGTTCCTCAGCGCTGCCACGGCCTGCGCCATCACGGTGCTCCTGCGCTGGCCACGACAGCGGTGGCTCTCGGGCGCAGTGCCGTCCTTGATCTCGGTCGGCCTGGCCGCCCTCTGGCCGTGGATCTCCCTGGGGGATCTTCTCGACAACCCACGCGGGTTCGACGGGTTCCACGTGTTCTTCTACGACGACGTGATGGCGAAGTTCGGGCTCCTCCTCCTCACGATCCCGGCCATCGTCCTTCGGCTCGGTCGACAGCGCACCGACCCTCTTGGTTGGTCGGTGCTCGCAGGCGTCGGCATCTGGGCCGCCGGAGGCGTGCTCCACGTCGAGTCCCTGGGCAGGGTGATTCCCCTCGCGTCAACGGCCGCGGCGGTGGCCCTCGGCGTGGCCGCGGCCGAGGCACTGCAACCCGCGGATGCCGGCTCGACAGGCACCGCTCGACCCCGCGGCGCGTCGGCCGCGCGCATTGTCGTCGTGCTGGCCTGGGTCGTCGCCGTGGCTGTGGGCAGCATGACCCAGTCCAACGCGTGGAGCCGCATCACCGTCGACGACGCGGCCCGTCGCAACCCCGATGACGGCACCCACCTCATCTCGCCGTATCCGGTCGTCACCGATCTGTGGGCCTCGATCCCGTCCGGTTCGGTCGTCGTGGCGAGGGACCCGCGAGTCGCGCGGCAGCTACCGGCCTCCGGACTGTTCTCGGTGGCGCCCCAGTGGCCCAGCCCAGGAGTCACGGACACCCCCCGGCGTGTCGATGACGAGGCGGCGATCCTCAGTGCCAAGACGTCTCCAGAACTGCGCGAGGAACTGCTGACCCGCTATGACGTCGGCTGGATCGTGTGGCCGGACGCCAAGAAGACACCGACCTGGTTGGCTGAGCTCGGCGTGCCGCTCGACAGCGTGGCCGGTCAGACGCTGTACGACGTGCGCTGACCCGCCCGGGTCGGCTGTCGTGCTCGGTTCAGATGTCGCGGTCGGGGAAGGTCGCGCGCAGCTGAGCCCCGCCCCCTGGTGCCTGCTCGGCGACGATCACCCCGCCATGGGCCTCGACCAGGCCCCGCACGAGGTAGAGCCCGAGCCCGGTGCCCTGCTTCGCGCCGTCCTGCCAGAACCGGGAGAACGCCAGCTCACGGTGCTGCGGGTCGATGCCGTCGCCGTCATCGGCCACGAGGACGTCGACCGCTGGCGCGCCGTCGAGCTCACCGGCCCGTGCGGCCAGGCGAACCGTGCCCCGACCGTGGATGACGGCGTTCTCGACGAGGTTGGCGACGATCTGCTCGAAACGGTCCGGATCGGCCCACACCGGACCAAGGTCGTCCGGCACGTCGACGACGAAGCGCTCGGCGTCGGCATCCGCGGGGGCATCCGCACCCGACGCGATGCGACGCTGGGCGTGCGCCCGAAGCACGGCGGCGACGTCCAGGGGCTGCGGGTGCACGGTCAGGTGCCGCGTGTTGATCCGGGAGACGTCGAGCAGTTCGGTGATCAGGCGGGTGACGCGGTCGGCGTCGGCCTCGATGGTCTCGAGCATGAGGCGCTTCTGGTCATCGGTCAGCCGGTCCCAGTTGCGCAGCAACGTCGCGGAGAAACCCTTGACGCCGGTGAGCGGCGAACGCAGCTCGTGCGCCACCGTGGTGAGCAGGGCCGCCGTCTCGTTCTCGGCGCGACGCCGCGACTCCGCGTCCCGAAGCCCCAGCACCACCGCCTCCACGGGCTCCCCCGGCGCCGGACGCACGTACTTCGCGGTGACGAGGACCTCGCGCCCCGAGGGCAGGACCAGCAGGCGCTCGCGGTGTCCCTTGCGGCTGGCCAGACCGTTCCACGGGTCGGTGAGCTCCCACCACGAGGCTCCCGCGTGGTCCTGGAGCGGCAGGACCTCCCG
>JAGNQK010000255.1 GCA_017989115.1 Dermatophilaceae bacterium
GACGTAGGGCCGGGTTGGGGCGAGGTGGCCTCACTGGATGACGTCATGCGCGCTCGTCGATCTCTCTCCCTCGGTCTCGGTGCCGTGCTCGTGCTCAGCCTGGCGGCGCCCGTCGCCGCGGCGGCTGTGGCCCCGGATCGCAAACCCGGGGCGTCGAGCGCCTCACCACCGGGTAAGGGCGACCTCGTTCGCCGCAACGCCTTCGGGTACGTGGAGTCGACCTCGTCACCCGCGGGGCTGACCAAGCCCTCGAAGGCGCCGGCCGAGGACATCGCCCTGGCCTACGCCAAGGCGTCAGGGGGAGACTTCGGCCTGGGCTCGGGGGCGGCGAAGACACTCGTGGTCAGCAAAGCGCAGCGCCTGATGACCGGCGCGACCGCCGTGCACGTGGGACAGCGCGTCGAGGGACTTCGGGTGACGGATGCCGTGCTCACGGTGGTCGTGTCACCCGACGGTCGGGTGATGTCGGCATCCGGGCGGCTGGCCAAGGGGACCACGTCCAGGGGCCCGTCGGCAGGTCTCACCGCCCGCCAGGCCCTTGACGTCTCGGCCGCCAAGCAGGGCGCGAAGCCCGATCGGCCGCTGCGTGAGGCCGACGTGCGCAGCACCGGGAAGAAGACCTTCCCGAACGTCTACGGGCAGGGCTCGGCCAGCGAGCGGCCCGTGACGGCCGAGCTCGCCTGGTACCCCAGCGCGGACGGCCAGTCGTTGCGCCTGGCCTGGGTGACCGACATCGAGTCCTCCGGGCAGCAGTGGTGGGAGAGCGTCGTCGACGCCGACACCGGAGCGGTGCTGGAGCGCACGAGCCGGTACGCGCACGCCGGGCCAGAAGGCACGGTGTGGCGCGAACAGCACCCGGAGGCCGCGGGGGCAACCCGGCAGGTCACCGCGTTCACCGGCCTCGACGGATCGTGGGTCAACGGGACGACGACGAGCGGCAACAACGTCAACGCCTACCTCGACCGCAACGACGACGACGCGAACAACGAGTACCAGCCGCAGACCCCCGCGAGCGGAGACCCTGGGTACCAGCACTTCAACTACGCCTTCGGCGACACCTGGCGCAGCACCGCCGACGTCGACTCCCTCGCGGCCCTGGATGCCGACCGGGACGCCGCGATCACCCAGCTCTTCTACTACACCAACGTCATGCACGACTGGCTCTACGGCCACGGCTTCGACGAGGCCAGCGGCAACTTCCAGATCGACAACTACGGCCGGGGCGGTTCGGGCAACGACCCCGTGCTCGCCGAGGCCCAGGACGGCTGGGACTTCGGCTGCGTCGACGACAAGGGCACCAACGACACCAGTGACGACGATCCCATCCGGTGCCTGAACAACGCGAACTTCGGCACCCCGGTCGACGGGCAGAGCCCGCGTATGCAGATGTACATGTGGGCGCCGACCCGGCCCTACCGCGACGGTGACGTCGACGGTGACGTCATCGCCCACGAGTACGGGCACGGCGTGTCCAGCCGACTCGTCGGTGGTGGCGACCTCGGCTACAACGACGGCGACCAGCGCGGCGCGCTCGGCGAGGGCTGGAGCGACGTCATCTCCTACCTGAAGTGGGGCGACGCCGTCATCGGTGAGTACGTGACGGGCAACGCGAGCACCGGCATCCGGTCGGTGGCCTACAACGCCTCCAACCTCGACTTCCAGGACTACGACGTCAACGCCAGCAGCGGTCACGGGCCGGGCCAGATCTGGGCGAGCGCGCTCTACGACATCCGCGACCAGCTGCCCGGCGGTGTCGAGGCTATGGCCTCCCTCGTGCTCGACGGCATGAAGGCCACCACGGCCAACCCGACCTTCCTGCAGGCGCGCGACGGGCTGCTCGCCGCCGATGGCAACGCCAACCGGTGCCTCATCTGGTCGGCGTTCGCCGGCCGAGGTCTCGGGACGGGGTCCACCGGAAGCCTGGACACCGTGCCGACCTTCAGTGACGACATCCCGGATCAGTGCCTTCCCACCGCCGACGCGGGCGGTCCGTACGTGACGCCTGAGGGCACCGACGTGTCGCTCGACGGCACCGGCTCGGCCGCCGGAAGCGACCCGTCTGCGGGCGCCATCGCCACCTACGAGTGGGACCTCGACAACGACAGCGCCTACGACGACGCGACCGGTGCGAACCCGACGTTCTCCACGGTCGGGCAGGACGGCGTCTTCCCGATCGGGCTGCGGGTGACCGACACCTTCGGCAACACCGCGACCGCGACGTCGCAGGTGACCGTGACGAACGTCGCCCCGACCGTGAGCATCACCGCGATCACGGCGATCGACGAGGGCGGCACGGTCACCGTGTCGGGAACCGTCACCGACCCGGGCTGGCTCGACCCGCTCACGGCGACGATCTCCTTCGACGACGGCGCGTCCCCGGTCGCCCTCGCCGGCACCCTCGAGAACGTGCGCCCGAACGCGACGCTGACGTTCTCGGTCGACCACCAGTACGGCGACGACGGCGCGTTCACCGTGCAGGTGTGCGCCGCCGACGACGACACCACCGGCAACTGCGACAGCGAGGTCGCGACCGTCGGCAACATCGACCCGACGGCGGTCATCGACACCTCGGGCGAGCAGGTCTACGACGGCGTCTCGGCGTTCATCCTCGAGGCCGGTGAGAACCTGACCGTGCCCGTCGGATCCGTGGACCCGGGCAGCGATGACCTCACCGCCAAGTGGGCCTGGGGCGACGGGTCGAGCGACACGCAGACCTCGTTGGTCAACCCGCCCGGCACCGACCCGGCGAAGAGCCCGAGCAACCAGCCGCGCGACGTCGACTTCAGCAAGACCCACGCCTACGTCGACGCGTGCGCCTACACCCTGGACGTGACGGTGACCGACGACGACCTCGGCTCGGCGGCTGACAGCGCGCTCGTGCTCATCACCGGCAACGCCGACGTCTCCAAGGGGCACGGCTGGTGGCTGAACCAGTACCGCACCAAGGCCCCGAACGACTTCACCCCGGCGGAGCTGCAGTGCTACCTCGACATCGTCGGAGCGCTCAGCATGGTGTTCGACGAGAAGACCGACGCCTCGACGCGGGCCAAGGCCACCAAGGTGCTGAACTCCCCGGCCAAGTCCCCGGCGAACGTCATCTTCGACCAGCAGCTGCTCGGGGCCTGGCTGAACTTCGCCAACGGGTCGGTCAAGCTCGCGACACCGGTCGACACCGACGGCAACGGCAGCAAGGACAGCACCTTCGGCGCAGCGGTGTTCACGGCCGAGTCGGTGCGCATCAACCCGGCGTCCTCCAGTGCCCAGATCAAGGCGCAGAAGGACATCATCGAGCGGGTCGCGCTCCAGAGCGGCAACTGATCGCGATGGGTGCACAGGTCCCGGTGACGGCCGTCCGGGCCGTCACCGGGCCGCTCGCGGTGGTGCTGCTCGTC
>JAGNQK010000256.1 GCA_017989115.1 Dermatophilaceae bacterium
CGTGGTGCTCGTCGCTGCGGTGGCGCTGCTCACCGGCTGGCTCTGGCTGAGTGCCGTGCTCGCCGTCGGGTTCGCCCTGCGAGTGGCCAGCGGCCCGCGGTTCGACCCGTTCGGGCAGCTCGCCACCAAGGTGATCGCCCCCCGCCTCGGTGAGCCCGTGCTCGTCCCCGGCCCGCCGAAGCGGTTCGCCCAGGCCATCGGCCTGGTGCTCACCCTCGTCGCCACGGGCTTCCTCGTGGCTGGCCTGCCTCTCGTGACGACTGCGCTGCTCGGCATCCTGCTCGTGTTCGCCACCCTGGAGTCGGCCTTCGGCTTCTGCGCCGGCTGCTACGCGTTCGGCCTGCTCATGCGCGCGGGCCTGGTGCCCGAGGAGACCTGCGCGGCCTGCAACGACATCTCGCTGCGCCAGCGCCAGCCTGCCGGGGTCTGATCCCGCGAGCCGCGTGAGCGCTGAGAGTTGAGCGCTCAACGGTGTGAGCGGGCTCACGCTTGCTCCAGTTTGCATTTTGCTAACTAGAGCAAGCATACTTGTCACGTGAGCAAGAATCCGCTGAACGACCTGGGCAGCAGCCTCGGCGACTACCTGCGAGAGCAGCGCACCGCCGCCAAGCTGTCCCTGCGTCAGCTGTCCGAGCTCGCCGGGGTGTCCAACCCCTACCTGTCCCAGATCGAGCGGGGGCTCAAGCGGCCGAGTGCCGAGATCCTCCAGCAGCTCGCGAAGGGTCTCGAGGTCTCGGCCGAGAGCCTCTACGTCAAGGCCGGAATCCTCGACGCCGAGGTCACCCCGCACTCCGAGACCCCCGACGTCCGAGGCGCCATCGCCGCCGACCCGGCCCTGACCGAGCGGCAGCGCAAGACCCTCCTGGACATCTACGAGTCCTACGTCGAGGACAACTGACGGCAATGATGCCGACCCCCCTGAACTCACGCACCACCACCAAGGAGAATCCCATGTCAGTCATGACCGACATCAAGAACACCGTCGACGCCACCCCCTTCTTCGCCGCTGTCGGCGCCACTGACCTGGCCGTCGAGAAGGTCCGCGAGGCCCGCATCCGCGCCGAGAAGGTCCGCGTCGAGCTCTCCGCCGACCTGGCCCCGGCCAAGGTCCAGGCCCGTGCGACCACCCTGGTCGACGGCGTCAAGGAGATCCCTGCGGTCGTCCTCAACGAGACGATGGTCGTCGGCGGCAAGGTCGCCGAGGGCTACGACGAGCTCGCCGTGCGCGGCAAGAACCTCGTGAACCGCATCCGCAACCAGAAGTCCACCAAGGACCTCTTCGCGCAGGCCGAGACCTCGGTCGCGCAGGCCAAGGGTGCCGTCACCTCCGCCCGCAACGCGGCGGCCGACATCGAGCGCTCCGCCAAGGCCACCATCACGACCACCCGCAAGGAGGCCGTGAAGCTGGCCGAGGTCGTCACCGGCTCCGTCACCGAGGGTCTCGAGACCGTCGAGGCCGAGGTCACCGAGTCCGCCAAGCGCACCCGCACCGCGGCCAAGCGCACGTCGACCACGACCAAGAACGCCTCCAAGAAGGCCGTCAGCTCGGCCAAGGCCGCCACGACCAGCGCTCGCAAGACCGCTGTCGCTGCGGAGAAGGCGACCGAGAAGGCTGCCGAGAAGGTCGGCGACGTCCCCGCGGCCAAGCGCACCCCGGCCAAGCGCACCGTCAAGGTGAGCACGAAGCCCGCCGCCAAGCGCACCTCCGCGCCGGCTGCGAAGCCCGCCGCGAAGACCGCTGACACGCCGGCCGCGTCCGCGACCGTCACCGTCACCGCCTGAGCGACACCACGTGGTCGGCCACGCCCGACCTGACCGTCACCGGTCCACCCCTTCCCGGTGACACCCCGACGACCGGGGCCGGCCCTGCCGGCCCCGGTCGTTCGTGTCTGCGGTCGCAGGCACGACCGGTGCGGTCGGTGGATGCCGTCCACCCGGTCCCGCGGATAGGGTCACGTTCGTGCCCCAGCAGACCTCGAGTTCAGCCCATCCGTCAGGTCCCCCGGTCTCCACGGTGACACCACCCGCGCTCGCCGAGGCGCCGGTGCTGGTCCACGTGACCCGCGGCGGGGTGGTGGAGTCGGTGCACCGCGCCAGCGTCGCCGTGACGGCATCCGACGGCTCGGTGCTCCAGGCGTGGGGCGACCCGCACGACCCGGTGTTCCCGCGCTCCTCGAACAAGCCACTGCAGTCCGTGGCGATGGTGCGGGCCGGGCTCGACCTGCCGCCGCACCACCTGGCCCTGGCCAGCGCGAGCCACTCGGCCGAGCCCTTCCACCTCGACGCCGTGCGCGACATGCTCGCCGCAGCCGGGCTCACCGAGGCCGACCTGCAGAACACCCCCGACCTGCCCTACGACCCGGAAGAGCGCGACGTGTGGATCGCCGCCGGGCGCGCGGCCCGCTCGCTGGCGCAGAACTGCTCGGGCAAGCACGCGGCGATGCTCGCGACCTGCCGGGTCAACGGCTGGGACATCGCGACCTATCGCGACCCACGGCATCCGCTTCAGCAGCTCATGGCGCAGACCATCGCCGACCTCGCGGGCGAGCCGGTCGCGGCGATGGCCGTCGACGGCTGCGGCGCGCCCGTGATGGCGATCTCGCTCGCCGGGCTGGCGCGGGCGTTCGGGCGCGTGGCCGCGGCCGACCCGGGCACGCACGAGGGTCGCGTCGCCGACGCGATCCGCCAGCACCCCGAGTACCTGGGAGGCACCCGGCGCGACGTCACGGCGCTGATCCAGGGCACGCAGGGCGTCATCGCCAAGGACGGGGCCGAAGCCGTGTACGCCGTCGGGTTGGCCGACGGCCGCGGAATCGCCCTGAAGATCGCCGACGGTGGCCAGCGGGCCCGCCCGGTCGTGCTGGCCGCGGTCCTTCGCCGCCTGGGCGTGGAGTCCAGCGCGTACGAGCGGCTCGAGTCGGCACCGATCCTCGGTCACGGGCAACCGGTGGGCGCTGTCGTGGCGGCAGACCTCGACGGCACCATGAGCGTCGGCGGCTCGACCACCAACGACGCGTGACGCCGCGATGAGAGCCGTTCTCCAGCGGGTGTCCAGCGCCCGGGTCGTCGTCGCCGGCGAGGTCGTCGGCGAGCTGACCCGCCCCGGCCTCGTCGCCCTCGTCGGGGTCACCCACGACGACGGGCCGGCCCAGGTCGACACCCTGGCCCGCAAGATCGCCGACCTGCGCATCCTGCACGGCGAGCGATCGGTGCTCGACGAGGGCGCGCCCGTCCTCGTCGTCAGCCAGTTCACCCTCTACGCCGACACCCGCAAGGGCCGCCGGCCGTCCTGGAACGCGGCCGCCCCCGGCCCGGTCGCCGAGCCCGTCGTCGAGCAGGTGGTGCAGGCGCTGCGGGATCGTGGGGTCGAGGTCGCG
>JAGNQK010000257.1 GCA_017989115.1 Dermatophilaceae bacterium
CCCCACCTAGCATGACGTGCGTGAGTCATGACCACCTCGTCATCCGTGGTGCCCGAGAGCACAACCTCAAGGACATCAGCCTCGAACTGCCCCGCGACGCCCTCGTCGTGTTCACCGGGCTGTCCGGGTCCGGCAAGTCCAGCCTGGCCTTCGACACGATCTTCGCCGAGGGCCAGCGCCGCTACGTCGAGTCGCTGTCGGCCTATGCCCGCCAGTTCCTCGGCCAGATGGACAAACCTGACGTCGACTTCATCGAGGGCCTGTCCCCGGCGGTGTCCATCGATCAGAAGTCGACAAACCGCAACCCCCGGTCGACGGTCGGCACCATCACCGAGGTCTACGACTACCTGCGTCTGCTGTTCGCCCGGGCCGGCCGCCCGCACTGCCCCACCTGTGGTGAGCCCATCACCCGGCAGAGTCCTCAGCAGATCGTCGACCGGCTGCTCGAGCTTCCCGAGAAGACCCGCTTCCAGGTGCTTGCGCCGGTGGTGCGCGCCCGCAAGGGTGAGTACGTCGACCTGTTCGCCGAGCTGCAGAGCAAGGGCTTTGCGCGGGCCCGGGTCGACGGCGAGGTCGTCGCCCTGACCGACCCGCCGAAGCTCGAGAAGCAGATCAAGCACACGATCGACGTCGTCATCGACCGCCTCGTCGCCAAGGGGGCCGACGACACCACCGCGAAGCGGCGGCTGACCGACTCGGTCGAGACGGCCCTCGGTCTGGCCGGCGGGTTGCTCGTCGTCGAGTTCGTCGACCGCGAACCGGGCGATCCGGGCCGCGAGCGGCGGTTCTCAGAGCGGATGGCCTGCCCCAACGACCACCCGCTCCAGATGGATGACGTCGAGCCGCGGTCGTTCTCCTTCAACAGCCCCTTCGGTGCCTGCCCTGAGTGCACGGGCATCGGCACCGAGCTCGAGGTCGACCCCGATCTCATCGTCCCCGACGAGGACCTCAGCCTCGCCGAGGGCGCCATCGCGCCGTGGGCGAGCGGATCTGGTGCGGCCGACTACTTCCAGCGGGTCATGGGGGCGCTGTCCGACGACCTGACGTTCTCCATGGACACCCCGTGGCGGGCGCTGCCCCAGCGCGCGCAGCAGGCGCTGCTCTACGGGCAGAACCACAAGGTGCACGTGCGCTACAGGAACCGGTTCGGGCGCGAGCGGTCGTACTCGACGGGCTTCGAGGGTGTGGTGCCGTTCATCAAGCGCCGACACTCCGAGACCGACTCCGAGTGGAGCCGGGAGCGCTACGAGGGCTACATGCGTGAGGTGCCCTGCCCGGTGTGCAAGGGGGCCCGCCTGAAGCCGGAGTCCCTCGCCGTGCTCATCGGGGGGCGATCGATCGCTGACGTGTCCAGGCTCGCCATCGCGGATGCCGCCCGCTTCTTCGAGGACGTCGACTTCTCCGCGCGCGAGCGGCAGATCGCCGAGCGGGTCATCAAGGAGATCAACGCTCGGCTGGGCTTCCTCCTCGACGTCGGGCTCGACTACCTCAGCCTCGACCGGCCGGCCGGCACGCTGTCCGGCGGCGAGGCCCAGCGCATCCGCCTCGCCACCCAGATCGGGTCAGGCTTGGTCGGCGTGCTGTACGTCCTGGACGAGCCGAGCATCGGCCTGCACCAGCGCGACAACCACCGGCTCATCGAGACCCTCACCCGGTTGCGTGACCTGGGCAACACGCTCATCGTCGTCGAGCACGACGAGGACACCATCGCCACCGCCGACTGGGTCGTCGACATCGGCCCGGGAGCGGGGGAGCACGGGGGACAGGTCGTCCACTCCGGCACCGTCGCCGACCTGCTGACCCATCCCGAGTCGATCACCGGCAAGTACCTCTCCGGTCGCCGCGAGATCCCGACGCCGCAGGTTCGCCGCCCGCAGGACAAGGGCCGCACCGTCGGTGTGGTCGGCGCGAACGAGCACAACCTCGACAACGTCTCTGTCACCTTCCCGCTGGGCAACCTCGTGGCCGTCACCGGGGTGTCGGGGTCGGGCAAGTCGACGCTCATCAACGACATCCTCTACAACGTGCTGGCGAACAAGCTCAACGGTGCTCGGCACGTGCCGGGTCGGCACAAGACCGTCACCGGGCTCGAGCACCTCGACAAGGTCGTGCACGTCGACCAGGGCCCGATCGGGCGCACGCCGAGGTCCAACCCTGCGACCTACACCGGGGTGTTCGACCACGTCCGCAAGCTCTTCGCGACGACGACCGAAGCCAAGATCCGGGGCTACCAGCCGGGCCGGTTCAGCTTCAACGTCAAGGGCGGTCGCTGCGACGCGTGCTCGGGCGACGGCACGATCAAGATCGAGATGAACTTCCTGCCGGACGTCTACGTCCCGTGCGAGGTCTGCCACGGTGCGCGCTACAACCGCGAGACGCTCGAGGTGCACTTCAAGGGCAAGACGATCGCCGACGTGCTCGACATGCCGATCGAGGAGGCCGCGGACTTCTTCGCCGCGGTGCCCGCGATCTCCCGGCACATGACGACCCTGAACGACGTCGGCCTGGGCTACGTCCGCCTCGGCCAGCCGGCACCGACGCTCTCCGGTGGTGAGGCGCAGCGCGTGAAGCTGGCCACCGAGCTGCAGAAGCGCTCGACCGGGCGCACCATCTACGTGCTCGACGAGCCCACGACCGGGCTGCACTTCGAGGACATCCGCAAGCTCCTCGGGGTGCTCCAGGGGCTGGTCGACAAGGGCAACACGGTCATCGTCATCGAACACAACCTCGATGTGATCAAGAGCGCCGACTGGATCGTCGACCTCGGCCCCGAGGGTGGCAGCGGCGGCGGTCGGGTGATCGCCGAAGGCACCCCCGAACAGGTCGCCAAGGTGGAGGCGTCCCACACCGGGCGCTTCCTCGCGCCCGTGCTGGCGAAGACCGCCCGCACGACCACCCGGGCTACCGCGGCGAAGGCCACCAAGGCAACCACGGCGAAGGCTGCAACCAACACGGTTCCGGCCAAGCCACCCGCGGCAAAGGCTCCAGCCAAGAAGGCTGTGGCGAAGGCTCCGGCCAAGAAGGCAACAGCGACGAGGGCTCCAGCCGCTAAGAAGGCACCCGCGAAGAAGGCGACACCGCGCCGCACGGCCTGAGCGCACGCAGAACATCGGCCCCCACGCAGCAATTGCTACGTGGTGGCCGAACTGCTGCGTCGCATCCCAACTCCTGCGTCGAGGAGGCACCCCGGCAGGTGGTGACGCACGGCCGGCCAGTAGCGGGGGTCAGTGCCGAAGCGCCACGACGACGAACCCCGGATGCCGAGTCACGGCATCCGGGGTTCGTCGTCGTGGCGGGTCACCCCGCCGGGTCGACCTCAGTCCTCGCCGAGGTAGGCCTTGCGCACGTCGTCACTGGCGAGCAGTTCCTTGCC
>JAGNQK010000258.1 GCA_017989115.1 Dermatophilaceae bacterium
GCGATCGACAAGGTGTTCAGGCACGCCGAGCGGCGGATCATCGTCGCGTGCTTCTCCTCGCACGTGCACCGGGTGCAGCAGGTGCTCGACGCCGCCGAGAAGGCCGGTCGCAAGGTCGCCATGGTCGGCCGATCGATGCTGCGCAACATGGCGATCGCCGCCGACCTGGGCTACCTGCGAGTGCCCGACGGCATCCTCGTGGACGTCAAGTCGCTCGCGGACCTTCCGGACGACGAAGTGGTGCTCGTCTGCACCGGCAGCCAGGGGGAGCCGATGGCCGCCCTGTCCCGGATGGCCAACCGCGACCACCGCATCGACGTCGGCCCCGGTGACACCGTGCTGCTGGCCTCCTCGCTCATCCCGGGCAACGAGAACGCCGTCTACCGGGTGATCAACGGTCTGATGCGCCTCGGCGCCAACGTCGTGCACAAGGGCAACGCCAACGTCCACGTCTCTGGCCACGCCAGCGCGGGGGAGCTGCTCTACTGCTACAACATCGTGCGCCCGCGCAACGTGATGCCGGTGCACGGCGAGTGGCGGCACCTCGTCGCCAACGCCGAGCTCGCGGTCGCCACCGGGGTGCCGCGGGATCGGGTGGTCGTCGCGGAGGACGGCGTCGTCGTGGACCTCGTCGACGGGGTCGCCTCGATCGCCGGGGCGGTCCCCTGCGGGTACGTCTACGTCGACGGGGCCTCGGTCGGTGAGGCCGACGACGCCCTGCTGAAGGACCGCCGCATCCTCGGGGACGAGGGATTCGTCTCGGTCATCGTCGTCATCGACGCGAGCACGGGTGCGGTCGTCGCAGGTCCGGAGATCACGGCCCGGGGGTTCATCGAGGCGCAGGCGCGCTTCGACGAGGTCGTGCCCCAGCTCGTCGAGGCGCTGGCCAGGGCCACGGCGGACGGGATCACCGACACCTACCAGCTGCAGCAGGTGATCCGGCGGTGCGTCGGGGGCTGGATGGGCCGCACGATCCGGCGTCGCCCGATGATCATCCCCGTCGTCATCGAGTCCTGAGTCTCACCGCGCCCACAGGTCGACCACGAGGGCGGTCCGTGGACGCGCGTGAATGTCGTGGGAGTGCCGCGTGTGACACGTGTGTCTCGTGTGACCGTCGCGTAGCCTGCGACCATGGCGACTCGTACGTCCTCCTCCGCGCGCGGCCGAACTCCGGCGTCGCGCCCCGCAACCCGCCGGCCGGCGCCCCGCTCCCGCAAGGGAAGCGGAACCGCCCGCTCGGGTGGCCTGCCCCTGCCCCTGCGCGCCGTGCAGGCCACGTGGATGGGGCTGGCGAGCGCCACCGGATCGGTCGCCCGCAAGGTCGGTGCCTCGGGCCGCGACCTCGAGCCCGAGCACCGTCGCGACGGCCTTGGCCTGCTGCTCATCGCGCTCGCCGTGGTCGTCGCGGCCCGCGAGTGGTGGGGGATGACCGGCGCCGTGGGCACCGTCGTGCACGCCGTCGTGGCCGGGACGTTCGGCAAGATCGGCTATGCCGTGCCGATCGTGCTCCTGCTGTTCGGCATCCGGATGCTGCGCGCACCCAAGGACGACCCGGCGACCTCCCGTGCGGCCGTCGGCACCACGGCGCTGGCCTTCGCGGCATGCGGGCTCGCCCACGTCGCCGCCGGCATCCCGACGCCGCCCGAGGGCGCTGACGGCATGCGTGCCGCCGGCGGCATCATCGGCTTCCTCGCCTCCAGCCCGCTCGAGGCAGCCGTCTCCGTCTACGGCACCGTTCCCCTGCTGCTGCTCCTGGGCCTGTTCGGGCTGCTCGTCATCACCGCCACCCCGCTGCACCAGGTGCCCGAGCGCCTCCGCGAGACCCTCGACCGGCTCACCGGCCACCACCGCGACGACACCGACGAGGTCGCTGCCCCGGCACCACGGCGGCGCCGCAGCCGCGCCGACCTCGAAGCCGACGGCACCCTGCCGGGTGACGAGGCGTTCGAGCAGGCAGCCGTCGTCGACCCCGTCACCGGCAAGCGCCTGCGCCCCGGGCAGCGCCGGCCCGCGGCCGCACCTGCCTCCGCCGCCGGCTCGACCCGGCCGGCCGCGACGACGCCGGCCACGGCAGCCCCTCGCGCCCCTGTCGTGGAGAAGGTCACCCTCGAGGCGCCGCCGACGACACCTCTGCCCCAGCGGGTGGAGCAGCTCTCCCTCGCCGGCGACGTCACCTACACCCTGCCCGACAACGCGCTCCTCGAGCCCGGCAGCCCGCACAAGGCACGCAGCGCAGCCAACGACGCCATCGTCGAGGCGCTGACGACGGTGCTCGACCAGTTCGAGATCGACGCCCAGGTCACCGGCTTCAGCCGTGGCCCGACGGTCACCCGCTACGAGGTCGAGCTCGGCCCCGGCATCAAGGTCGAGCGGGTCACCGCCCTCTCCAAGAACATCGCGTATGCCGTCGCCTCGGCCGACGTGCGCATCCTCAGCCCGATCCCCGGCAAGTCCGCGATCGGCATCGAGATCCCGAACACCGACCGCGAGAAGGTCAGCCTCGGCGACGTGCTGCGCAGCCAGGTGGCGCGCACCAGCGAGCACCCGATGGTGATGGGCGTCGGCAAGGACGTCGAGGGCGGCTACGTCATCGCCAACCTCGCGAAGATGCCCCACCTGCTCGTCGCCGGCGCCACCGGCGCGGGCAAGTCGAGCTTCGTCAACTCGATGATCACCTCGATCCTCATGCGGGCCACCCCCGATGAGGTGCGTCTCGTGCTCGTGGACCCCAAGCGGGTCGAGCTGACGGCGTACGAGGGCATCCCGCACCTCATCACCCCGATCATCACCAACCCGAAGAAGGCCGCCGAGGCCCTGCAGTGGGTGGTCCGGGAGATGGACACCCGCTACGACGACCTCGCCGCGTTCGGCTTCAAGCACGTCGACGAGTTCAACAAGGCCGTCAGGGCCGGCAAGGTCACCCCGCTGCCGGGTTCCGAGCGGGTCATCACGACCTACCCCTACCTCCTCGTCGTCGTCGACGAGCTGGCGGACCTGATGATGGTCGCCCCGCGTGACGTCGAGGAATCGATCGTCCGCATCACCCAGCTCGCCCGTGCGGCCGGCATCCACCTCGTCCTGGCGACCCAGCGGCCGAGCGTCGACGTCGTCACCGGCCTCATCAAGGCCAACGTCCCCTCGCGGATGGCGTTCGCGACCTCCAGCGTCACCGACTCGCGCGTCGTGCTCGACCAGCCGGGAGCCGAGAAGCTCATCGGTCAGGGGGACGCGCTCTTCCTGCCGATGGGTGCGAGCAAGCCGATGCGCGTGCAGGGTGCCTGGGTCACCGAGTCGGAGATCCACGACGTCGTCAAGCACGTCACCGACCAGCTCAAGCCGCGCTACCGCGACGACGTCACGGT
>JAGNQK010000259.1 GCA_017989115.1 Dermatophilaceae bacterium
TCTGTATCCTCGACACAGAATAGCGAAGGTGAATGCCTGATGCGAGTTGGGGCCATTTTGGTGGTGTGCACCGGCAATGTTTGTCGGTCGCCCTACATCGAGCGACGGTTGCGGGACGCGCTCAATGTAACCGGGATCACATTGTCGAGTGCGGGAATCGCAGCGCTCGAAGGGCTCGACATGGAGCCCGAGGTCGCGGGCCTCCTGAGGCAACACGGGGCTTCGGCCGAGGGGTTCTCCGCGCGGATGCTGACCGCCGACATGGTGGCCGATGCTGATTTGGTGTTGGCCGCGGCGCGCGAGCACCGGGGCGCCGCAGCACGCCTGCACCCTGCGGCACTGCGCAAAGCGCTGACGCTGCGCGATCTTGCCGATCTCCTTCAAGGAGTGAGCCCGCAGGACGTCGCGGATGCCGGCGCGCCGGGGTCATGGGTCAGCCAAGTGGTTGCTGTCGCCTCGAGCCGCCGCCCCATCGTGGTCGCCCGACAGGAGGGCGTCGACCTCGTCGACCCGATCGGTCAGCCCTCGCGCGTCTTCCGGCGGATGGCGGACGAGGCGGAGGACGCCCTGCGGGTCATCGTGCCCGTGTTGAGCGCCGTGCCGGCGCAGACCGGAGGCTGACCGGCATGGCTCAGGTCTGTTCGACCCGCTTGCGCTCCCGGCGCGTCGACGACACGTCGGCGCTCGCCGAGTAGGCATAGCCTCCGTAGTGGTGCCCGTCCTTGGTCTGGACACGGTTGAGCACGATGCCGAGCACCCGCCCTGCCACCGACTCCAAACTGTCCAGCGTGCGTGCCAGCTCGTCGCGCTGGACCAGCCCGGAACCAGCGACGACGATCGCACCATCGACCAGGCTGGACAGGACGACTGCATCCGTCACCGGCAAGGTGGGCGGTGCGTCGACGATGACGTAGTCGAAACGCCCCGAAAGGTTCGTCAGGACGCTGCGCATCGCGGTCGACCCGAGCAGCTCAGACGGATTGGGGGGCACCGGGCCGGCACCGAGCACCCACAGGTTGGTGCCGCCATACGGCTGGATCACGTCGCTGACGTCAGCGCGGTCGATGAGCGCGTCGGTGAGACCCACCCCACCCTCCATCCCGAGGTAGTCAAGGACCTTCGGGCGGCGTAGGTCCGCCTCGACGAGGCAGACCCTGGAGCCCGCCTGAGCCATGGTGAGAGCCAGGTTGGCCGCCATCGTCGACTTGCCCTCACCGATGAGGGACGACGAGACGACGATCGTGCGGGGATGGTTGGCTGCGTCGACGAACTGCAGGTTGGTGCGAAGTGACCGGAAGGCCTCGGCGCGAGGAGAACGAGGATCCACCTCGACGATGAGTGGGCGCTTGGTTGCGTCAGGGTCGAACATGATCGCGCCGAGGATGGGCGCATCGGTGACGGACTTCACGTCATCTTCGTTCTTGACCGTCTTGTCGAGCGTCTCGCGAACCAGAGCCGCGCCGAGTCCCAGGAGGAGACCCAGGACCGCGCCCAAGAGGATGTTGCGGACGGGCTTCGGGCTGACCGGGCTCTCAGGCGTCGTCGGTGGCCGGACGACGGTCACCTTGACAGGGCTGGTGTCTGTGCCTGCCGAGCTCTCGAGCTCGGTGACGGCAACCGGGAACTCCTTGGCGATGGCCTCGCCCATGGCCTGTGCCCGGGCAGGGTCGGTGTCGCGCACGGCGACGTCGATGAGCACGGTGTCGGGCGGGGTCGTGGCGGTGACCTGACGGGCCACGTCACCACTCACCCCGACGGACTCCGCCACGGGCGCCAGAATTCGGGGTGTCGTGAGCAGTTGTGCGTACGACTTCACCCGTTGCTGGGTGAAGGTGCTGCCCTGAAGGAGTGCGCCACTATCGCCGGCCCCGGTCGTCGACACGAAGAACTGGGTGCGCGACTCGTAGACCTTTTCGGAGGTCAGCGAGGCCGCCGCGGCGAGGCCGACGCAGACGAGGACGACGGCAACGATGACCCGCCACCGCTTCCGAACCACCTCCAGGTAGTCCTGCAGTTCCACGGTTCTCCTCGGGTCGATCGGCATGGTTGTTTGGGACGACGCCGCCCCGACCGACGTCCGACCCTCCGAAATGGTAGCCCGAGCGGGACGTCGCGCCGTTGCGCGGCCCCTTCGACAGGGCGTCTGCTCTCAAGGGGGCGACCCGAAGATGACATCGCTCGCACTCGCCTTTGCCCAACCGGCGCCCTGTGCGTGATGCTGACCCCCATGGACCACAGACGCGCGCTACCCCTCATCGCGCTGGGAACCTTGCTTGCGGTCGACGTCGTTCTCGTGCTCTGGGCCCTCTGGCCCACGGCCCCCGTCTCGGCGTCGCGGCCCACGGCACCAGCGACCTCGATGGCTGCCAGCGCATCCCCGTCTTCCTCGCCGAGCCCAACCCCAAGGGCGACCGCTCTGCCGACGCCCGTCACCCGCGTGCTCGTCGCCGTCGACCGCCGCACTGCCTGGCTCGCGACGACTGGCACATGCGAGGACCCCGGGCAGCTTCAGGTGACCACTGATGCCGGGGCCACGTGGACGGCATCCGACGCACCCGCAGCCGTGACCCGGATCCGGACGTCGGGACGGGCGGAGGGCTTCGTCGTAGGAGGGTCGGGTGAGGACTGCACGATGCGGTTGTTCACCACCGGCGACGCCGGTGGGCAGTGGGGAGACCCCGAGTCTGCTTCGGCCACGTGGGCCAGAGTGCCCGGGGACGTGCGACGAGTCATACGCCCGGGTGCTGGCCCGGTGACGCCCTGCGGACGGAGCGCGGTGCTCGACCTGTCGTCGATCGGGCGAGATGTCGCAAGCGTTCTGTGTGCCGACGGGAGGGCCCGCACGACGGAGGATGGCGGGGAGACCTGGCCGGAGACGTTCCGCGTCGAGGGTGCGCTCGCCTTCGCGGTCCTGGCAGACGGCCGCGGTGCCATAGCTTCCGCCACAGATGAGTGCGCGGGCACGAGCGTGGCTGCTCTCGAGGAGGGCGTCCCGGGCGAGCCTGTTTGTGTCGAGGGCGCAGAGGCGACACCCGGGAGTGTCGCGATCTCCGTCAGCGAGCAGGCAGTGTGGCTCGTTGCCGGGGAGGCCGCCTTCGCGGCGCCCGAGGTGACTGGCCGTTGGGTCCAGGCAAAGGGCGACGTCGGTTCCTGATGCTCCTCGTCTCCGCCAACGTGAACGGCATCCGTGCCGCCGTCCGCCGGGGAGGTCTCGCCTGGCTCGAGTCGGCCGCCCCGGACGTCGTGACCCTGCAGGAGGTGCGGGCCTCGGATGCGGAGCTGCGTGCGGCCCTGGCCGGTTCGGCCTTCGAGGGCTGGCACGTGGCGCACTCGGCCTGCACGACGAAGGGTCGCG
>JAGNQK010000260.1 GCA_017989115.1 Dermatophilaceae bacterium
ATCCTGGCCGACGACGGCCTTGGCGACCTCGGCGCGCACGGCGAGCAGGGCCGCCCGGGCGCTCTCGGCGCTGGCAGGGTTCTCCGTGCTGGCAGGGTTCTTGGCGCCCGCTGGGCGCCAGGCGTCGGCGTGTGGTGAGTCGGTCATGGGTGGTGGGCCCTCTCCTCGAGGTCGGTGAGCTGCTGGGCGAGGTGGATCAGGGCCGCGTCGTCCTGGGGCGCAGGCCCGAACAGGATGCCAGCGACTTCGTCGGCCGGGCGACCGGTCGCGACGGCCACGGCAGGAACGAGGCCCGCCGGGCCGGCGCCGGGGGAGACGGCGAGCCGACGGCCGAGGCGTTCAGCCGTGGCGGCCCGCAGCACGGCGGCGGCCCGGCCGGGGTCACCGGCTCGGCGGTACAACCGTCCGCGGCTCTCGGTCGTCTCGATGGCCCGCACGACGACGGGCAGTGGTTCGCGCACGAGCCGCCCGAGGCGGCGTCCGCGCACCAGAGCGAGGGCGAGAATCGCGACCGAGACGATGGCGAGGGCAGACCCGGTCCACGCCGGCCACACATCCTCTGGCCGCTCGCCGCCAGCGAGCGCGAGATCCTGGGCTCCGGGGTGGTACCAGACCAGGCGCGGGGACGAGCCGAGCGCGCGCACCGCGGTGCCGGCGTTGCTGTTCTCGGCGATGTACTCGTTGCTCCACGAGGACCCGAACCCGATCAGGACGACGTCCGGTGCTGTCGCGGTGCCCCTCAGCTCGACCATGCCGGAGCCGTAGACACCACCGGGGGCGGGCTCGCCGGTCAGGCTCTCGGGGTCGGGCAGGGCGAAGCAGGTCCGCACCCCGCTCGCTCCGTCCTCGACGAGGTAGCGGCTCTCGGTGACCGACACGACGTCACTGTCACGGGCAATGCTCGAGGAGCAGCGCGCCACGAGGTCGCCGGCAGAACCGCCGAACGCTCGCACGGGCAGCCCGAGCTCGTCGAGGTGGTCGTTGTCCACCCCGAGCAGGACGAGCCGACCGGCCGTGGTCGTCGCCTCGCGCAGACGTGCGGTGGCTCCCGGACCGAGGTTGGCGGGGTTGCTCATCACCACCGTGGTGTCGGCGTCGGGGCTGAGCGCCTCGAGGTCTGCGACCGAGCGGACGACCTCGACGTCGACGCCCTGCTCGCGCAGCACCTCGACGAGCGCTCGTGCCCCGTTCGGGCGTGGGCTCTGCGGGTCCAGCGGCTCTCCCGGCCGCTGGGCCGTGAGGGCCAGGAGGGCGATGAGGGTCAGACCGAGCGTCACGGCGAGGGCGTAGGCGCCCATTCGACGACGTCGCCGTGCGCGCGGCGCCGCTGCACGCGGCATCCCACCGGCGTCGCCAGCCGAGAGCACGTCGGCGGGCGCGGACTGGGTGGTGGGGGCGCCGGCGGTCATCGGCCGGCCCCGGCCTGCGAGGGCACCTCGGGGAGCACGGGCCGGGTGGTGGCCAGCGTGGTGTCGAGGGCGACCAGGTCGCGAGCGGCCTCGGGAGCGGCGGCCCGGCGCCCATAGAGCACGGCGTCGAAGGTGTCGGCAGCATCGCGCAGGCGATCGGCGGATGCCGGGAAGGCGGGTGCCAGCGCGATCGCCACCTCGTGGGCGGTGCGGCCGGGCAGGTCGTCGAGCAGGGTGCGCTCGACGGCCGAGCGGGCAATGGCGCGGTAGGACTCGACGACTGCCGTGGCGTGATCGCCCGCTGCCAGCGCCCGGGCAGCCTCGGCCCGGTGTTCGGTGGCCGTGCGCGTCGGGCCGTCGAGGACGCCGTGGGGTCGGTCGACCGTCATGCGACGCTCGGCCCGCACCGAACGCGCCACCACGAGGGCGAGCACGGCCAGGGCGATGCCGATCGCCACGGCGATCAACCACGCGGGCAGGCTGCCTGACCCGGTGCTGGACAACAGCTCCATGAGCCAGTTCTGCAGGCGTTCCAGCAGGCTGCGGTCGTCGCGGTAGATGCCCTTGCTCAGCTCGTTCTCGAGCCAGGTCCGCGCCTCGGGGGACGTGGGGTCGAGCGGTGGATCGAGGCGCACGGGCTCAGCGGTCCTGGACGGCGCTGGGCCACGGGGGCGGCCCACCGTGCTGGGCGGTGTGGATGAGCTGGACGTCCAGCCCTTCCCGGCGGATGCGCTGGTCGATCGTCAGCAATGCGTCGACACCTGCCGAGAACGGCGTGGTGAGGACTGCGCTGATGATGCTCGCGAAACCGGTCAGGATCGCCTGCCACATGAAGGCCTGAGACTCCCCGCCGAGAGCGAAGATCGCGAGCACCCCGACGAGCGTGATCGGGATGAGCACGATCTGCGCCGCCATACCGACGAGGAAGCTCGTGAGGAGGCGGATCCCGAGGATCCGCCAGAACGGCGTGCCGGACGTCAGACGCCACGACCGTGCGAACGCATTGAGGGCACCACGACCTTCGAGGACGATGACCGAGGTGACGAAGGCCGTGCGCGTCCAGAGGAAGAGGTAGGCGACGACCAGCAGCAGGCCCGCGACGAACAGCAGGATGCCGGTGAGCGGCGTAAAGCCCTGGCTCACGATGAGCGCGATGGGGGCACCGAGGATCGCGGCGACGACGACGAGGGCACCGACGAAGGTGAGGAGCACAGCACCGGCGAGCGCCGGGAGGCGCCGCTTCGTGCCGTCCCAGGTCTCACCCATCCCGACCTTGCGCCCCAGGACCGCCTGACCGATGACGTAGGCGAGGAACCCGGTGAGGGCGATCGAGGCGAGGACCGACCCGACGTTGGGCAGGTAGGTGCCGATGAGGCCGTAGACCCCGGCCTCGTCACTGTCGAAGCCGACCGTCTCCTGGTTGGCCACCCACGCGCCGAGCGCCGTGAACGGGATGAGGCAGACGAGGGCGGTCAGCAGGGCCAGGCCCATCGTCGCCGCGACGTTGCCGCGAACGGCCTTGGTCACGGCGCCGTAGACGTCGCCGAGGCCCAGAGGGCGCAACGGGATGATCCCGGGCCGGAACTCCAGGCCCGCATAGGCCGGCGCAGGCGGCACGGCGTACCCCGGTGGCGGCGATGCGTACCCGGGTGGCGGGGAGGTGTACCCCGGTGGCGTGCCGTAACCCGGTGGTGGGCCGTAACCCGGTGGTGGGCCGGCATGGCCCGGTGGTGCGGCGGCGTACCCGGGAGGTGAGGGTGCGTACGGCGGGGGCGCGACGGCATCCGACGGCGGTGCCGTGGGGTCAGGGCGCGTCGGCTCCGGAGGCGGCGTCGAGCCCGGTGCCACCCATGGATTCTCCGTCATCGTGCGTCCCCTCCGTCACCCATCGGATCACCCTAGACGACGCCGCTGACGTCCCTTCTCAACTGGCGCTCGACCTCG
>JAGNQK010000052.1:0-10090 GCA_017989115.1 Dermatophilaceae bacterium
GACCATCCACAACATCGTCCTGCTCGTGCTCCTCGGCGGCCTCATCGGCCTGGCGGTCGACCTCGCCCGCCGTGGCCTCGAGGGTGAGGAGCAGGTGCTGCTCGAGCGCGAGCGGTTGCACGAGCGCGAACGCATCGCCCGCGTCGTCCACGACGGCGTCCTGCAGTCACTGGCCTACATCCACCGGCGCGGCGAGGACATCGGGGGCGAGGCCGCCGACCTCGCCGCGATCGCTGCCGAGCAGGAGCGCTCGCTGCGCCGCTTTGTGTCCGGGACCGGGGCGCCCGACGCGGGCGGTGCCGTCGCCGACCTGCGGGCGGCTCACGGGGAGGAGACCGACCTGCGGATCGCCCTCACGGCCCGTGAGCGCCCCGATGTCACCGTCGCGGTGCCGGCCGACCCGGTGCTCGTCGACGTGCTCGTCGCCCACGAGGTCGATGCAGCGCTCGCCGCGGCCCTGGACAACGTCGACCGTCATGCCGGGCCGGGTGCGCGGGCGTGGGTGCTGCTCGAGGGTGACTCCTCGGGCCTCGAGGTCACCATCCGCGACGACGGGGTGGGCGCGCAGCTCGCCGATGTCTTCGATGCCGCCGATCGGGGCCGTCTCGGGGTCAGCTCATCCATCCGCGGCCGCATCGAGGACCTCGGCGGCACCGTCACGTGGACCACCCGCCCCGGCGGAGGGTGCGTGGTCCGGATGACCATTCCGCGAACCGTCAAGGAGCGAGCATGACCACGACCCCAAGGGATGCCGGGGGGTCACCCTCCGCGTCGGCCCCGGGTGACGCTGCGCCGACCGTCCTCGTCGCCGACGACCACCCGTTGTGGCTCTCGGCCCTGGAGCGGGACCTCACCGAGCGGGGCCTGCGCATCGTCGCGACGGCCACCGACGGCCCGTCGACCGTGCGCCGAGCCCGCGCGACCCGGCCCGACGTCCTCGTCCTCGACCTCAACCTGCCGGGGATGCGCGGTGACGAGGTGTGCCACGCCCTCGGTGACCTGCCCACCCGGGTGCTCATCCTCTCCGCGAGCGGTGAGCAGCGTGACGTCCTCGCGGCGATCAAGGCGGGAGCCACCGGCTACCTCGTGAAGTCGGCATCCGCACAGGACATCGTCGATGCCGTGCACGCCACCGCCCGCGGGGAGGCCGTGTTCACGCCGGGGCTCGCCGGGCTCGTCCTCGGGGAGTTCCGCCGGATGGCCGACGGGTCGTCGTCGGCGACCGCCACGGCATCCGAGGTGTCCGGCACCGGTGCCACGGCTGCCGGGGCTGCTGCTGAGGAGCGCCGCCGCCCCATCCCCGAGCTGACCGAGCGCGAGACCGAGGTGCTTCGCCTCGTCGCCACGGGCATGTCGTACAAGGAGATCGCGGCCGAGCTGTTCCTGTCGCACCGCACGGTGCAGAACCACGTGCAGAACACGTTGGGCAAGCTGCACCTGCACAACCGGGTCGAGCTCGTGCGCTTCGCGCTGGCCCGCGGCCTCGAGGACGAGGGCTCCGCGCAGGACTGAGCGCGGCGACGGCTCGGTCACGGGTCCCGGGGCGCTGCGTCCACACGTGGGCCTCCGTCGACGCGTTGGTTCCCTGCGCCTGATTCGCTGAGGGCGACCCGATAGGGGTGCTGCTGAGGGCCCTTGCGTCGCACAAGGACTTCCTTGCCCGACGCAACGAACCCCCGACAGGCCTCGGGGGCAAAAGGCTGCGGATCAGCCCCGGGAGGGGGTGCGTGCAGGCTCGTTGCATGAGTGAAGGAATTCATTGCCCGACGCAACGACCCGTACAGCAGACCCCAGGTCCGCTCTCTCAGAAAAGGAGCGGGTCTTCGCGGAGTCTGGCCGCCCGGCGAGGGCGGAGGCCGCGTCCGCCTGAACGGATGCGGGCGCGACCGGCATACGGGCAGACGCAGGCGGGCGCCGCACTGGACCTATCCTTGCCCGGTGAGCACGACCACCGCACCAGACCCCCGCCAGCGGCTCGCCGCCGGTGCCGAACTCCCCGCTGCCCAGCAGCCGGTCTGGCCCGACGCCGACGCACTCGCCGAGGCCGTGGCCACCCTGGCCAGCTACCCGCCGCTCGTCTTCGCCGGCGAGTGCGACGTCCTGCGCGAGCGGATGGCCGCCGTCGCCCGCGGTGAGGCCTTCGTGCTCCAGGGCGGCGACTGCGCCGAGACCTTCGCCTCCGCCACGGCCGACAACATCCGTGACCGGGTCAAGACGATCCTGCAGATGGCGGCGGTGCTCACCTACGGCGCGTCGGTGCCCGTCGTCAAGGTCGGCCGGATGGCAGGGCAGTACGCCAAGCCCCGGTCGAGCAACTTCGAGACCCGCGCCGGCGTGACCCTCCCGGCGTTTCGCGGCGACATGGTCAACGACTTCGACTTCACGCCGCAGTCGCGTACCCCCGACCCCCAGCGACTCGTGCGGGCGTACCACGCGAGCAGCGCCACGCTGAACCTCGTGCGGGCCTTCACCACCGGTGGGTTCGCCGACCTGCGCCACGTCCACGACTGGAACAAGGGCTTCGTCGCCAACGCCGCGAACGCGCGCTACGAGCGGCTCGCCAAGGACATCGACAAGGCGATGAAGTTCATGAACGCCTGTGGTGCCGACTTCGAGGCGATGCGCACCACCGAGTTCTTCTCCGCCCACGAGGCCCTCGTGCTCGACTACGAGCGGCCCCTCACCCGGGTCGACTCGCGCACCGGTGAGCTCTACGACACGTCCGGGCACTTCGTGTGGGTGGGGGAGCGCACCCGCGACCTCGACGGCGCCCACATCGACTTCGTCGCCTCCGTGCGCAACCCCGTCGGCATCAAGGTGTCGGCCAACGCCGATACCGACGACCTCCTGCGGATCATCGACAAGATCGACCCGCAGCGTGAGCCCGGCCGCCTGACCTTCATCACCCGCATGGGCTCGGGCCGCATCCGTGAGGCGTTGCCGACCATCGTGGAGAAGGTCACGGCATCCGGTGCCTCGATCACCTGGGTGTGCGACCCGATGCACGGCAACACCTTCGAGTCGGCGTCGGGCTACAAGACCCGCGACTTCGACGACGTCGTCGAGGAGGTCGAAGGCTTCTTCGAGGTGCACCGTGGCCTCGGCACGGTCCCCGGCGGCATCCACGTCGAGCTGACCGGCAACGACGTCACCGAGTGCATCGGTGGGTCCGAGAAGATCCTCGACGCCGACCTGAACCTGCGCTACGAGACGGTGTGCGACCCGCGCCTGAACCACCAGCAGAGCCTCGAGCTGGCGTTCCTCGTCGCCGAGATGCTGAACCAGGACTGACCTCGGTGCGCGCCGACCTGCTCTCGGACACCCTGACCCGGCCGACCCCGGCCATGCGCCAGGCCATGGCGCACGCCGAGGTCGGTGACGACGTCTTCGGCGAGGACCCCACGGTCCGGGCGCTGGAGGACAAGGTCGCCGCGCTGCTCGGTCACGAGGCCGGGCTGTTCGCACCGACCGGCTCCCTGGCCAACCAGCTCGGGCTGCGCCTGCACGTCGGCCCCGGCCAGGAGCTCGTGGCCGACCAGCTGGCGCACGTGCTGCGTGCCGAGCTCGGGGCGGCGGCGGCGTTCTCGGGCATCACGAGCCGGTCCTGGCCCAGCGAGCGCGGGCTGCTCGACCCGGCGGGGCCGATGTCGCTCGTCACGACCGGGGTCGGGCCCTACCAGGTCGAGACCTCGCTCGTCGTGCTGGAGAACACCCACAACTTCGGTGGCGGCACGGTGCAGCCGATCGAGGCCATCCGTGAGGTGCGGGCAGCCACCCAGCCCCTCGGGGTGGCGATGCACCTCGACGGGGCGCGGCTGTGGAACGCCCACGTCGCGACCGGGGTGCCGCTCACGGCATACGGCGAGCAGTTCGACACGGTCAGCGTGTGCCTGTCCAAGGGGCTCGGTGCCCCGGTGGGCTCGGTGCTCGTGGGCTCGGCGGAGCACATGGCGCAGGCCCGGATCTGGCGCAAGCGGTACGGGGCGGGGATGCGGCAGGTCGGCATCCTGGCGGCGGCCGGCATCCACGCCCTGGACCACCACCTCGATCGTCTCGACGACGACCACGCCCGGGCTGCGCGCTTCGCCGCGGCGTGTGCCGAGGCGGCTCCTGCGTCGGTTGACGCCGCGACCGTCGAGACGAACATCGTCGTGCTCGACGTCGGTGCGCTCGGCTGGCGGGCACCGGCGTTCGTCGCCGCCCTCATCGAGCAGGGCGTGCGCACGTATGCCGTCGGGCCGGGTCGGGTGCGCTTGGTGTGGCACCTCGACGTCGACGACGCGGGCACGGACGCCGCCATCGACGCCGCGACGACCCTCCTGCGTACCCAGATCGACCAATAGGACGCTCGGGGCACGAGCCTGCACGGGCGTTGGCGTACCGAGATCGACCAATAGGTCACTCGAGGTACGCGGTACGTCGAGTCTGCTCGGTCAGACGTCGTGGTGCAGGGCTTCGACCGGAGGGTCCTCCGCGGCGGTGGCGTCCGGGTCGCGCGGGGTCGACTTCAGCTCCACGAGGTACATCGCCGTCACCACCATGGCGCCGCCGATCAACATGCGTCGGGTCAGGCTCTCACCGCCGAGCAGCACGGCGAAGAACGCGGCGAACACCGGCTCCAGGGCCATGACGATGGCCGCCCGGGTCGCCGTGAGGTGGGCCTGCGCCCAGGTCTGCGCCCACAGCGCACCGGCACCGGCGATGAGCGCCATGTACAGCAGCGATGCCCACTGCCCTCCGTCGGCCGGCAGGGTCAGCCCGCCCGGGACGGCGGCGACGCCCGTGACCACGGTGATCACCCCAGCCTGCACGGTGGCCAGACCGACCGCGGCCTGCGCCGTCGACCACCGTCCGAGGGCGACGATGTGGCCGGCGTAGAGAACGGCGGAGAACAGGGTCAGCGCCTCGCCCGCCCCGACGGCAAACCCCTGGAGTGACAGCACCGCCAGCCCGGCCGTGGCCAGGGCGACGGCAGCCCACGTCACCGGCCGGATGTGCTCGCGCAGCAGCACCGCCCCGAGCACCGGGGTCAGCACGACGTAGGTGCCCGTGATGAAGCCCGAGACCGACGCGTCGGTGTGCTGCAGGCCCATCGTCTGCAGCACCTGCGCAGACCCGTACAGCACCCCGAGAACGACCCCGATGCGCAGGTCGCGGCGACTGAGTGCCAGGGTCTGGCGCCGGAACAGCGCGAACATGACGATGGCGGCGATGCCGAAGCGCACCGTGAGGAAGTCGGCCGGGGGCACGGTCTCGACGAGGTCGCGGATGAGGAAGAACGTCGAGCCCCACACGGCGGTGACGCCGACGAGCAGCAGCGTGGCGAGCCGGGTCCGCCCGGCGGGAGCAGTCATGGCGCCGCTCAGACGATCGTCAGGGTGATGGTGCTGCCCTTGGGCGCCTGGCCGCTGCCCGGCTCCTGCAGTCGCACGGTGCCGAAGAACCCGCCGAGGGCCTTGCGAACGGTGACCTTGAAGCCCGCGGCCTCCAGCGCCGCGCGGGCCTGGTCGACCTGCTGCCCGACCACGTTGGGGACGTCGACCATGACCGGGCCCTTGGAGACGACCAGCGTCACGGTGTCGCCCTTGAACAGGGTGCCGTCGTTCGGGCTCTGGCTGATCACCATGCCCTTGGCGACCGTGTCGCTGTTCTCCTCCTTGCTGGCGTCGACCTTCAGCCCGAGGTCGGTGAGCGACTTCTGCGCAGCGGCGGCGTCCTTGCCGGTGTAGTCGCGCACCTCGATGGGTTTGCGGCCCTTGCTCACCGTGAGGTTGACCTCGACGCCCTTCTTCAGGCTGGCACCGGGCCCGGGGTCGGCCGAGATGACCTCATCCTTGGGCACGGTCTCGTCGAAGACCTCCTCGACCTCGCCGACGACGAGGTTGACCTCGGCGATGCTGGCCGTCGCCTCGGTGAGGGTCATCCCGACCACGGGCGGCACCTCGTAGCGTTCCGGCCCCTTCGACACGACGACGGAGACCCCGGCACCGCGCCGGATCGTGTCGCCGGCACCCGGGTCCGTGGAGATCACCTGGCCGGCCGGGACGACCTCGTCGAAGGCTTGCGTCACGGTCGGGGTGAGCGCCGCGTCGTCGATGGCAGCCACGGCGGCGGCCTCGGTCTGACCCAGCACCGAGGGGACGGTCGCCATCGCGCCCGGACCGAGCATGAAGAACCAGGCCGTCAGGGCGGCGATGAGGGCGGATGCCGCGATGGCTGGCCACCAGCGTCGCGTCCCACCCGATCGGCCTCCACCGACGACCACCCTGCCCTCGAGCGGGGCAGGAGGAGAGGGGGACGAGGCGGGCAGGGCAAGGGCCCGGGTGTCGGTGTGCGGGCGGGTCGTGACGCTGCCGGATGCCGTCGCGGAATGGCTTCCGGGCATCGGCAGGGCGGCGGTCGCGGCCGGGGAGGCGGCGGCGGTGGTCGGCAGGGCGGCAGCCGCGAGCGCCTCGGCGCCGGCGGGTCGTGAGTCCAGGGCTGCGGGGGACAGCAGGGCCCGGGTGCGCCGCAGCATGGTGAGCAGGGCCGCGGCATCCGCGGGCCGGTGGTCGGGGTCGCGGGCCGTGGCGGCGGCGACGAGGTCGTCCAGCGCCGGGTCGAGGCCTGGCACCCGGCTGGAGGGCAACGGCATCCCTCCGTGGACGTGCTGGTAGGCGACGTGGATCGCCGTGTCGCCGGTGACGGCCTTGGTGCCGGTGAGCATCTCGAACAGCATCAGCCCGGCGGCGTAGACGTCGCTGCGGGCATCAGCGATGCCCCGCTCCACCTGTTCGGGGGAGAGGTAGGCGACGGTGCCGAGCAGCACACCGGACGTGCTCGTGACGGTCTGGCTGGTTACGGCTCGGGCCAGACCGAAGTCGGCGACCTTGACCGTGCCGTTGTCGTTGATGATGACGTTCTCGGGCTTGACGTCACGGTGGATCAGGCCGTTGGCGTGGGCCTCGCCGAGGGCGAGCAGCACCGGTTCGAGGATGTCGAGCGCGGCGCGCGGGGTGAGGGCCCCCTCTTCGCGCATCACCTCACGCAGGGTCAACCCAGGAACGTGCTCCATGACGAGGAACATGACGTCACCGTCGCGACCCTGGTCGTAGACGGCGACGACGTTGGGGTGCGACAGGGATGCCGCCGAGCGCGCCTCGCGGTGGAAGCGGGTGACGAAGCTCTCGTCGTGGACGAGGTGCTCACGCATGACCTTCAGCGCCACCTCGCGACCGAGGCGCTCGTCGAGGGCCAGGTAGACGGTGGCCATTCCGCCGTCGGCGAGTCGACGGAGCACTCGATAGCGCCCGTCGAGGGTGCGCCCGATGAGCGCGTCGCCGTTGGATGACACCGTAGGAGTGTACGTAGATCCGGGCTGCGATCCGTCATCTGAGGGCCCCGTCGCAGGTGTGTCCTCCCGCCGGACACGGGTGCTGTGGCACGCTAAGCGCCGTGAACGAGACCCCGCAGAGCGAGACGAACGACGCCGCAGCAGCCGCACCCGGTGCTGACCTCGAGGCACTGGTCGGGGAGTGGCTGACCGTTCCGGACATCGCCGAGCGCCTCGGTCTGCCGTTGTCGACGGTGCGCCGGCTCATCGAGGACCGTGAGCTGCTCTCCCACCGCATCGGGGAGCGGCGGGTCGTGGCCGTTCCGGCGGGCTTCCTCACCGACGAGGGGCCGCACCACGCCCTCAAGGGCACGTTCACCGTGCTGGCGGACGGCGGGATGACCGACATCGAGATCATTCGCTGGTTGCACACGCCCGACGAGACGCTTCCCGTGCCGGGCACGCCGCTCAACGCCATCCACGCGGGCTTCAAGACCGAGGTGCGCCGCCGCGCCATGGAAGAAGCGTTCTGACCGCGGGCTGACCCTTCCGCCGGGGCAGCGGCTGCGCCACGATGGGGGTTTCCGGAAGGAGCCGCACGTGGTGGTCGACGAGCAGGCCCTCGATGACGCGGTGGCCGCGCAGGCGTTCACCGGGGTGGTGACCGTCGACGTCGGCGACCGCCGTGTCCTCGAGCGGTGCGAGGGCTTCGTGCACCGGGCGCTGGGGGTGCCGATGACGGCCGATGCCCGCTTCGGGATCGCCAGCGGCAGCAAGGCTTTCACCGCCCTGGCCGTGATGTGCCTCGTCGAGCAGGGTGTGCTGGGGCTCAGTGACCGGGTGCGCGAGTGGCTCGGCGACGACCTCCCGCTCGTCGACGACGGCGTGACGATCGAGCACCTGCTGGAGCACACCTCAGGGATCGGCGACTACCTCGACGAGGACGGCGGCTGGTCCCCGTCGCAGTTCGTCATGACGCTGCCGGTGCACACCCTCACCACGGCGCAGGCCTTCCTGCCGATGCTCGACGGGCATGCGCAACGAGGTGAGCCCGGGCTGCGGTTCACCTACTGCAACAGCGACTACGCCGTCCTGGCCGTCGTGCTGGAGCGGGCGACCGGGCAGGGCTACCACGACGTCGTGCGCCGCCTCGTGCTCGAGCCCGCTGGCCTGGAGCACACCGGCTTCCTTCCCCTCAACGACCTGCCGGGCGACGTGGCCCTGGGCTACCTGAACCCCGAGGGGAACCTCGTCAACACCTTGCACCTGCCGGTGCTCGCCGCCGGTGACGGCGGCGCCTTCACCACGGCCACCGACCTGCACCGGTTCTGGGGGGCCCTGACGGCGGGGCAGATCGTCTCGCCGGCCACGCTCGCCCGGATGACCGCGGCTCGGCACGACGTGCCCGAGGAGGGGATGCGCAGTGCGATGGGTTTCTGGCTGCACCGCTCGCACCCAGCCCTGATCATCGAGGGCTACGACGCGGGGGTCTCCTTCCGGTCGACCCACCTCGACGAGTCGCGGACGACCGTGAGCGTCCTCGGCAACAGCTCCGAGGGCGCCTGGCCGGTGATCGCGACCCTCGCACGCGACATCGACGTCGAGCTCGCGCGATAGCGGCCCGGGGGTCAGGCGGAACGGGGGTCAGTCGGAACGGGGGTCAGGCGGTGCGGGCGGTGGTGATGCCGACGAGGTCGAGCAGGGCCGCACGAGCCTCGTCACCGATCGACGTGGCGTCCCCGAGGGCGCTCGTCGCGGCATCCGCGAGCCGGGTGATCTCGTCCTCGAGCCGCGCCACCGCACCCGACCCGACGATCGTGGCGCGCAACTCCTCGACCTGCGACGCGTCCAGGTCGGCGCGGCCGACGAGCGACTCCACCCTTGCCTGACCGCCGGCGTCGAGACCGGCCAGCGCATGGGCGAGCAGCACGGTGCGCTTGCCCTCGCGCAGGTCGTCACCGGCGGGTTTGCCGGTCTCCTGCGGGTCGCCGAAGACCCCGAGCAGGTCGTCACGCAGCTGGAAGGCCCGGCCGAGGTCGAGCCCGTAGCGCGACAGCGCCTCCACGCCCGCGTCGTCCAGGCCACCCGTCGTGGCCCCGATGAGCAGCGGGTGCTCCACGGAGTACTTCGCGCTCTTGTAGCGAATCACCCGGTCGGCCCGCTCGATGCGCTCGGCCGCGGGCAGCCCGTCCCACGGGCGCATCGACTCCACGACGTCGAGGAACTGCCCGGCCATCAGCTGGGTGCGCATCCGGTCGAAGACGGGGCGCCCGCGCGCGAGGTCACTCTCTGAGAGTCCACAGGTGGCGTACACCTCGTCGGTCCACGTCAGGCACAGGTTTCCGGCGAGCACCGCCCCGGCCAGGCCGAACCGGTCGCTGTCGCCTCCCCAGGCCCGCCCACTGTGGGCGCTCGCGAACGCACGGTGGGCGGCCGGCATCCCGCGGCGGGTGTCGGAGTCGTCCATGACGTCGTCGTGGATGAGGGCTGCGGCCTGGAACAGCTCCATCGAGCTGGCGAGCCGGATGAGGGCGTCGGAGTCGGGGCGGCCGGCCGCGCGGTGGCCCCAGTAGAGGAAGGCGGCGCGCAGGCGCTTGCCCCCGCGAAGCAGCGCCGAGATGGCCGTCACCAGCTCGTCGACGTCCGGCCCGAGCTCGGCGAGCACGGCGGCCTGGGTCGTGAGCTCGGCGTCGAGGCAGTCCTGGACCCGGTGCCGCAGGTCTGCGGTGTCGAGCGGGCTGGCCACGGGGTTCCTCCTGGGGGTTGACCGGGCGGCGC
>JAGNQK010000052.1:10190-12449 GCA_017989115.1 Dermatophilaceae bacterium
TGGGGCACGACGTCGACGTGCTCGTGCGCAAGGCGGATGCCGGGGCGAGCTTCGCGGTGACCCAGATGGTGTTCGACGCCGACAGCTACCTGCGCTTCCGTGACCTCGTCGCCGCCCGCCGCGACCTGCCGATCACCCCCGGCCTGATGCCGGTCACCAACCTCAAGCAGATCCAGCGGATGTCCGAGCTCATGGGCACGCCGCTGCCGCCTGCGGTCGTCGAGCGGCTCGAGGCAGTCAAGGACGACCCGGCCGCCGTGCGGGCCGTCGGCGTCGAGATCGCCACCGAGATCGGCCAGCGGATGCTCGACGAGGGCGCGCCCGGCCTGCACTTCATCACGATGAACCGGTCGACGGCGACCCTCGAGGTCTACGAGAACCTCAGCCTCTGAGGCCGCGCCCACCCCCGCTCACAGCCGGGGGTCGACCGGCTCCGACTCCAGCGCGAGCACGGCGAACACCCGCTGGTGCACCTGCCATAGCGGGTCACCGGCGACGAACCCCGCCAGCGCGTCGAGCCCCATCCCGTGCTCGCGCAGCGCCAGGCGCCTCTTGTGGGTGAGGTTGCGCTCGCGCAGCAGGGGCAGGGCATCGGTGTAGTCGGGGCCGTAGATGATCCGCAGGTACTCGCGGCCACGCACCTTCAGCCCCGGCTGGGCCCGCCCCGTGACGACGTGGGCCGGCTTGACGACCATGCCCTCCCCACCGGCGGCCGTGAGCTCCTCCCACCAGCGCACGGCATCCTCGCGCTCCCGGTCCGCGGTCAGGTCGACGATCCGGTGCCGCGTCGGGGTGATGAGGTCGCTGTCGAGCCCGGCGAGGTGGGCGAGGTGCCACGGGTGCGGGTGGGTCTCGGCGAGCAGGCGCCCCTCGACGGCGAGCACCTGGAAGGGGGCCAGGGTGACCCCCTCCAGCCCGTCGGTCGGGCGCACGTACGCCGCGTAGGCATCGCGGAAGGCGAGCGCGTTGGTGTGCCGGTCCGCGGTGTGCCGCCGCAGGTCCTCGACGTCCAGGCCGCGACCGGATGCCGCGTCGAGACCGTCGAGCGCGGCCGGCAGCGCGTGCCGGGCGGCCGCCCCGACCGAGGCGTACTGGTCGGTGATGAGGTCCAGGGCCTTGGCCGACCAGGGCAGCAGCTCGCAGTCCAGGGCGACCCAGTCGGTGTCCAGCGACGCGAACAGGGGCGCGACGGCATCCCGCAGCGACTCGACGAGGGGCGTGGTGTCGGAGAAGAACGGCCGGCCCGTGCGGGTGTGGACCCGGCCGCAGGTGCCGTCGTCGATGCCGAAGCGCCGGGCCGCGACCGCGGCGTCGCGGGTGAGCACGGCGATCGCGCGCGAGCCCATGTGCTTCTCCTCGCACACCACCGAGGTGACCCCCCACCCGGCGTACTCGTCGAAGGCCTCCTGCGGGTGCTCGAGGTAGCCCTCGCGGGTGGAGGCGCGCGCCGGTGAGATCGTCGGCGGCAGGTACACCAGCCAGCGGGGGTCGACGGCGAACCGGCTCATCACCTCGAGCGCAGCCGCTGCGTTCTCCTCCTCGACCTTGACCCGACCGGCTCGGGTGCTGTCGAGCCAGCGCGTCCCGGAGACGTCGTCGAGGCGCAGCACCGAGGGCTGCCGGTCGGTGCTCGGCACACCGAGCGGCCGGATCGGTTCGTACCACTGCTGCTGCGCAGGCACCGAGACGATCTGGCGCTCGGGGTAGCGCAGCGCGGTGAGCGCGCCACCGAACACCGCGCCGGTGTCCAGGCAGATGGTGTTGTTCAGCCACTGCGCGCTCGGCACGGGGGTGTGCCCGTAGACCACCATGGCCTTGCCCCGGTAGTCCTGCGCCCAGGGGTAGCGCACCGGCAGGCCGTACTCGTCGGTCTCGCCCGAGGTGTCGCCGTACAGCGCGAAGGCCCGCACCCGGGCGGAGGTCCGCCCGTGGTACTCCTCCTTCAGGCCGGCGTGGGCGACGACGAGGCGGCCGTCGTCGAGGACGTAGTGCGCGACGAGCCCGTCCATGAACGCCAGTGCGTCGGCGCGGAACTGGTCGGGTTCGCGGCCGAACTGCTCGAGCGACTGCGCCAACCCGTGCGAGACCGTCACCGTGGTGCCGCGCAGCGCCCGCACGAGCTTGGCCTCGTGGTTGCCCGAGACACACAGGGCGCTGCCCTGCTCGACCATGCCCATGACGAGCCGCACGACGCCGGGGGAGTCCGGCCCGCGGTCGACGAGGTCGCCGACGAACACGGCGAGCCGACCCTGCGGGTGG
>JAGNQK010000053.1 GCA_017989115.1 Dermatophilaceae bacterium
GACTACGTCGACCGGGTGGCCCTCGTCGTCACGCTGCGCGAGGACATCGTCGGGATCGGTCGCTACGACCGCATCGACGCCCGCAGCGCCGAGGTCGCCTTCAACATCAGTGACCACTACCAGGGCAAGGGCATCGGATCGGTCCTGCTCGAGCACCTTGCCGCGATCGCGCGCGACGTCGGCATCACCCGCTTCACCGCCGAGGTGCTGCCGCAGAACCGCAAGATGCTCTCGGTGTTCTCCGACGCCGGGTACGACGTGACGCGGCACATCGAGGACGGGGTCGTCGAGGTCGGGTTCGACATCGAACCGACCGACTCCTCGAAGGCCGTCGCCATGTCACGCGAACACCGGGCCGAGGCCCTGAGCGTCGCCGCGATCCTGCACCCCCGCACGATCGCCGTCATCGGCGCCAGCCGGCGGCGCAACTCCATCGGCAGCCAGCTGCTCGAGCGCATCGTCGCGGCCGGGTTCACCGGCGAGATCCACCCGGTCAACCCCAACGTGCGCACCCTGCGCCGGCGCACCGCCTACCCCTCGGTGGCGGCCGTGCCCGGACGGGTCGACCTTGCGGTCATCGCCGTCCCGGCCCACGCGGTGCTCGAGGTCGTCGACGAGTGCGCCGAGGCGGGGGTCAAGGCGCTGCTCGTCGTCTCGGGCGGGTTCGCGGAGGAGGGCCGTGACGGCGCCCGCCTCCAGGCAGAACTGCTGCGCCGGGCCCGCGGGGCGGGGATGCGGGTCGTCGGGCCGAACTCCTTCGGGCTGATCAACAACGACCCGTCGCTGCGGCTCAACGCCTCGCTCGCGATGACGCTGCCACCGGTGGGGCGGGTCGGTCTGTTCGCGCAGTCCGGGGCCCTGGGGATCGCCGTGCTCGCCTCGGCCGCGCGCCGCAACCTCGGCATCTCGACGTTCGGCTCGGCCGGCAACCGCGTCGACGTCTCGGGCAACGACTTCATGCAGTACTGGATCGACGACGACAACACCGAGGTCGTCGGCCTGTACCTCGAGTCGATGGGCAACCCGCGCAAGTTCTCGCGGATCGCCCGCAACCTCGCCCTCATCAAGCCGGTCATCGTCGTGAAGTCCGGCGTCTCGCGCTTCGGGGTGCCCCCGGGGCACCGGGTCCGCCGCACCAAGGCCCGCCCGGCGGTGTTCAAGGCCATGCTCAAGCAGGCCGGGGTGCTGCGCGTCGAGAACGTCCACCAGCTCTTCGACATCGCCCAGCTGCTCGCCACGCAACCGCTTCCCCGCGGCGACCGCGTCGCCATCGTCGGCAACTCGACCGCGCTCGGCACGCTGACCGCCGATGCCTGCACCAGCTGGGGCCTGAAGGTCGCCCACGGCCCGGTGAGCCTGCCGAGCGAGGCCACCGCGGCCCAGTTCCGCACGGCGCTCGCGGCCGCGTTCGCCGACCCCAAGGTCGACTCCGTGCTGACCTGTTTCATCCCGCCCCTGGTGACCAACGACGAGGACGTCGCCGCGGCCGTGCGCGACATGGCGCACGGTGCCGAAAAGCCCTGCGCCGCAACCTTCCTCGGCATGCGCGGGGTGGACGACGGGCACTCCTCCGTCACCGGCACGGGTGGCTCGACCCAGGCGATCCCCGTCTACGCGATGCCCGAGGATGCCGTGCGCGCCCTGGCCGCGGCCACCCGGTACGGTGCCTGGCGCTCCAAGGACCACGGGGTGCCCGTGGCGCCGGCCGGCATCAACCGGCGGATCGCGGAGGACATCGTCGAGACGGTGCTCGCGATGGAGCCCAAGGGGCGGCGCCTCACCTCGGACGAGTCAACCGCCCTCCTGCAGGCCTACGGCATCGACGTCTGGACCAAGCAGGAGGTCAGCACCGTCGACGAGGCGGTCGCGGCGGCCGAGCAGGTCGGCTACCCGGTGGTGCTGAAGTCGACCGCGCCGATGGTCCGCCACCAGGGCGGCACCAGCGGGGTGCGCGTCGACCTGCGCACCGAAGCCGCCCTTCGGGCCGCGTGGGAGTCGCTCACCGAACGGCTCGCACCTCTGGACGCGGATCGCCTGGTCGTGCAGCGCATGGCGACCCCGGGGGTGCCCTGCGTCGTCACCTCCGACGAGGACCCGCTCTTCGGGCCGGTCATCGGCTTCAGCGTCGCCGGGCTGCCCACCGAGCTGCTCGGTGACATCGGCTACCGCATCCCGCCACTCACCGACGTCGACGTCTCCGAGCTCATCTCGTCGGTGAAGGCGTCCCCGGTGCTCCACGGCCACCGCGGGGCGACCCCGGTGAACCGGGCTGCCCTGGCCGACCTCATCGCGCGGGTCTCGGTGCTCGCCGACGACCTCGCCGAGGTGGCCTCGCTCGTGCTCAACCCCGTCAACGCCCACCCCGGGGGAGTCGAGGTGCTCGGCGCCGAGATCGTGCTCGCCCCCGCACCCCGCCGCACCGACCCGGGGCGCCGGTCGCTGACGTAGCGCAGGCCACGCCGTTCGCTGACGTGGCTGTCACCGGCAGCGGGCACAATGGACCCCATGAGCCCTGCCCCCGACGCCCCCGTCCTCCCGGCGGACCTCACCGCCGCGATCGTGCGGGCCGGCTACTACCCAGCCCTGGTCGCCGACGTCGTCGCCGCAGCCCTGGTGCACGAGCCGATCCACAGCCACCTCGTCCACCTCGAGACCACCTTTGACCGCGACGTCGTGCGCCGCCACATCACGGTGCTCGTGCTGACCCCCACCCGGCTGCTCATCGCCCACGCCGACGACCACGCCGACGAGCCACCCGCCCCGCAGGACGTCGCCACCGCGACCACCGAGTCGATCCCGCTGTCCGCGGTGCGCGGCGTCATGCTGACCCACGTCGTCGAGAGCCCGTCGACGTACGTCCCGGGCAGCCTCGGCCGCGAGATCACCCTCACTCTCGGGTGGGGCACGGTGGCCCGGCTCGACCTCGTGCCGGCCTCCTGCGCCGACCCCGACTGCGAAGCCGACCACGGCTACGAGGGCACCATCACCGGTGACGACATCGCCCTGCGCATCTCGGCCGCAGCCGATGGTGAGGACGCCCTGGCGGAGGCGCTGTCGTTCGCGAGGGACCTGTCCGCGGCCCTCGGCCAGGCCTGAGCCCCCGGATGCCGTCCACCGGGGACCCGTCGGCGGCCGCACCCGTCGGGTCCGCGCCCTCGCTGGCCGACGTGCTGCCCAGCGTCGCCAGGAGCCTGGGTGTCGCGTGGGGCACGCCGCGAGCGGGAGGTGACCCGGCGGCATCCGACGGCTTCGCCTTCCCACCCACCCGCCGGGCGGTCGTCGTGCTCATCGACGGTCTGGGGCACGACCTGCTGGTCCGGCGGGCCGGCCACGCGCCGTGGCTGCGCTCGAGGCTCCCGGGTACCCAGCGGGTCGCCAGTGGCTTCCCGTCGACGACAGCGACGTCGATGGGCACCTTCGGCACCGGGCTGGCGGCCGGCGCCCACGGGCTGCTCGGCTACGAGGTGCTCGTACCCGGTCACGACCGGCTGCTCAACGAGCTGTCGTGGGAGGACGGGCCCGACCCTCGCCTCTGGCAGCCGCACGGCACGGTCTTCGAAGCCGTCGAGCGCGAGGGCGTCGAGGTCGTGCGCATCGGCCCGGCGTACTTCGACGGATCCGGGCTGACCACGGCCGCACTGCGTGGAGGCCGTTTCGTCGCCGCGACCTCCCTCGAGGCCCGGGTCGACGCCGCACTCGCCGCCGTCCGCGCTGCGCCGCGCACCTTGGTGCACCTGTACTGGGGTGAGCTCGACAAGGTCGGCCACGTGCACGGCTGCGACTCCTGGCAGTGGGGCGAGGAGCTCGAGGCCGTCGACCGGGAACTGGCCAGGCTCGCCGCCCGGCTGCCGGCTGACTGCTCGCTCACCGTGACGGCCGACCACGGCATGGTCGACTCCCCGCACGAGCTGCGCCTCGACGTCGCCCACGAGCCGGTGCTGGCCCATGGGGTGCGCCACGTCAGTGCCGAGGCCCGGGCCCCACAGCTCTACGTCGAACCCGGCGCCGCTGACGACGTCCGGGCTGCCTGGGCCGAGACGCTCGGCGAGCGGGCTCTCGTCCGCAGTCGGGCGGAGGCCGTCGCCGCCGGGTGGTTCGGCGCGGTGCTGCCCGAGAACCTGCCGCGCATCGGCGACGTCGTCGTCGCGATGCGGGGCCGGTTCGCCGTCGAGGACTCCCGCCGCGCCCGCCCTGAACTGCTCGCGCTCATCGGCCTGCACGGGTCGCTCAGCGACGACGAGGTGTCGGTTCCCGTCGTGCACGTGCCACCGGCCGTCGTCGCCTAGGGTGTCGCCTCGTGGCTGAACTGGTGTTCTTCTCCGGAACGATGGACTGCGGCAAGTCGACCCTTGCCCTGCAGATGGACCACAACAACTCCGCCCGCGGACGGCAGGGGCTGATCTTCACCAAGCTCGACCGCATGGGGGAGTCGGTGCTCTCCTCGCGGCTGGGCCTGTCGACCCCGGCCATCGAGGTCTCCGACCACCTCGACTTCTGGGACACCGTGGTCGAGCGGCTCACCCAGGGCGCCCGGGTGGACTACCTCATCTGTGACGAGGCGCAGTTCTACACCCCCGAGCAGGTCGAGCAGCTGGCCCGGCTCGTCGACGAGCTCGGCATCGACGTGCACGCCTTCGGCATCACCGCCGACTTCCGAACCGAGCTCTTCCCCGGGTCGCGCCGGCTCATCGAGCTCGCCGACCGGGTGCAGCTGCTGCAGGTCGAGGCGTTGTGCTGGTGCGGGCGCAAGGCCACCCACAACGCCCGCATCGTCGACGGGGTGATGGTCGTCGAGGGGGAGCAGGTCGTCGTCGGCGACACCGCGAGCACTTCGGTCGGGCTCGTCGAGTACGAGGTGCTCTGCCGCCGCCACTACATGCGGCGGATGAACAGCCACGCGGCGCGGGCCGCTGCCCTCTCGCCGGACACGCTGCCGTTCGACCTCGACGTGTGCGCCGTGCCGCCCCAGCCGCGTTCCCTCGGCTGACGCGCGGTCGGCCGGGTCAGCCCTGGCCGCTGCCCTTGGTGCCGAAGACGATGTCGTCCCAGCTCGGCACGCTCGGGCGCCCCTTGCGCGACGGCGTCGGACGCATCGGCGGACGCTTGGGCCCGGATCGCTCGGATGCCGGGTCGTCGGCGGTGTGCTCGGCCTCGGAAGACGCCAGGTCAGTGTCGGATGCCGCGTCGTCAGCGATGGGATCGCCCTCGCCGGCGTCATCGACCGGCAGGTCGTGGACGATGAACTCCTCGGCGTCCGAAGTCACGTCGTCCTCGGCCTCCGGTGTGTCCCCGCGGGCATCCGCATGCGACTCGGTCTCGGTGGACACGGCCTCTGCGGGCACGGCGACGGGAGGCGGCGGGGGCGGCACGAACGTCGGGTCGAGGTGGAGGTCCTCCAGCGGCAGGGCATCGCCGTGCAGCCCGTCACCTCCGGGGGTGTGCGTGGGTGAGGACCGTCGGCGCTTTCGACCCCGGGCACTCTGCTCGCGCATGGCCGCCATGAGGTCGATCGGGTCGTGCGGGCCGCGTTCACGGGGCCCGCGCTCCCGAGGAGCACGCTCGAGGCCACCGTCGGCGTCGATGTCGTAGACGTCCAGGTCACCCTCGAGGACGGCCCGGTGGGGGGTGGGGATCGCCCCGGGTGTGGCGTCCTCGCTCAGCCACCGTGCTTCGTCGTTGGTGGCCGTCACCGACCCGCCGAGCGGTTCGTAGCGCCAGGTCGCGGTGCGTTGGCGTCCTCCGGCGCTGAAGGTCATGCTCAGCTGCCAGGTGCCCTCCTCGTCGCGCGCGGAGTCCCAGTCCACGGCATCCCGCTCGACCCCGCGGTCCTTGAGGCGATCGGCAACCCGATCGGCCAGCGTGAGTGGGCCGTTGCCGCGGGATCCGACGGCGCACTGCCGGGCCTTGGCCGCGACGTACTCGCGCTCGGCGAGCACGGGCCCCTCGAAGCGTCGAACCTTCTCGACAGTCCACCCGGCGCGGTCGGCGACCTCCTCGGCGGACAGTCCTCGGCGGATGAGCGCCTGCACGTCCCGCGGCCGCAGGCCCCCCTCGATCTCGATCTGCAGCTGCCCCAGCCGTGGCCGGTCACGACGGGCAGCGGCGCGCAGGGCCTCGTCGAGGGGCAGCCGGAAGCGCCCGCCGTCGGCGTTCGCCAGCAGCAGGTGTTGGCCGTCCTCGTGGACGCCGATGAGTCGAAGGTCCTGCATGTGGGGGCTCCCGGTGGTGCTCGTGGTCAGGACGACTGTGCCACTGCCCGACAGCCAGATGTCGCAGCCCACGCCGAGGCTCGCCGGATTGCCCGCATACGCTTGTCCCATGCCTGACTCCGCGTCCCTCCTCGCCCCGTACGACGCCGTCCTCCTCGTCTCCTTCGGCGGCCCCGAGGCCCCCGAGGAGGTCGTGCCCTTCCTGCGCCGCGTCACGGCCGGCCGTGACATCCCCGACGCCCGCCTCGAGGAGGTCGGTGAGCACTACTTCGCCCGCGGCGGGCGCAGCCCGATCAACGACCTCAACCGAGACCTGCTCGCGCGCCTGCGGGCGGAACTGGATCGCCGCGAGATCTCCACCCCGCTGCTCTGGGGCAACCGCAACTCCGAGCCGTTCCTCGCCGGAGCGGTCCACGAAGCCTTGGACCAGGGGGCGTCCAGGGTCCTCGCCCTGGTGACCAGCGCCTACTCGTGCTACTCCTCGTGCCGTCAGTACCGCGAGGACCTCGCGGCAGCGGTCGACGAGGTCGGCCCGGCCGCCGACGGCCTCGTCATCGACAAGGTGCGCCCGTACTTCGGGCACCCGGGTGTCGGGAGGACGTGGCGCCGGGCCCTCGTCGCGGCCCTGTCTGAGCTGCCCGAGCCGGCGAGCGCGCGCATCCTCTACGTCACCCACTCCATCCCGACGGCCATGGACGACACGTCCGGCCCGGGCGACGGCGAGGGCAACCTCTACGTCGACCAGCACGTGCGGCTGGGGCGCCGCCTCACCGACGAGGTCAACGCCGAGCTCGGCCTGGACGTCGAGGGTGAGCTCGTCTTCTGCTCCCGGTCGGGTCGCCCCGGCCAGCCGTGGCTCGAGCCCGACGTCAACGACCGCATCGAGGAGCTCGCCGCCGAGGGTGGGGTCAGCGCGGTCGTCGTCGCACCGATCGGGTTCGTCTCCGACCACATGGAGGTCGTCCACGACCTCGACACCGAGGCGGCCGAGACCGCGCAGAAGGTCGGCATGCCGTTCGTGCGGGTCGCGACGCCGGGCACCGACGACCTGTTCGTCGAGGGTCTGGTCGACCTGCTGCTCGAGCGCGCGGCCGAGGCCCGCGGCGAGGTCGTCCTGCCCGAGACGTGGGTGCCCGGTGACGTGCGTCCCTCGGTGTGCGCCCCGGGCTGCTGCCCCAACCTGCGCGCCGTGAAGCCGGCCCTGTGCGGCAGCGACTGATGACCACGCATCCCGCGGCGACGGCATCCGATGTGTCAGTCGGCCTCGCCGCCGTGCTCGAGGAGATCGCCTGCACGGTCGCGCGGGCCGCCGGGCGGCTCGTCGTCGACGAGCGGCCGGTCGACCTGGGCGTGTCGTCGAAGTCGAGCGCGACCGATCCCGTGACCGTCATGGACCAGCGCAGCCAGGAGCTCATCATCGAGCTGCTCGCCGCGGCCCGCCCCGACGACGCCGTCCTCGGTGAGGAGGAGGGCGGCTCGACCGGCACCAGCGGGCTGACCTGGGTGATCGACCCGATCGACGGCACCGTCAACTACCTCTACGGCATCCCGGCGTATGCCGTGTCCGTCGCCGTCGTCGTGGGGGACCCGGCCGTGGCCGGTGCGTGGCAGCCGGTGGCGGGCGCGGTGCTGAACCCTGAGTCGGGCGAGCTCTTCCATGCGCACCTCGGCGGGGGAGCACGACTGACGACGGATGCCGGGACGCGCACCCTGCGCACCACGGCCGCCACCGACGTCGCGCACGCCCTCGTCGGCACGGGGTTCGGCTACGCCGCCGACCTGCGCCGGCGACAGGCCGAACTGCTCGTCGACCTCCTGCCGCGGGTGCGAGACATCCGCCGCCACGGCGGGGCCGCCCTCGACCTGTGTGGCCTCGCCGCGGGCCGCCTCGACGCCTACTACGAGAGCGCCCTCAACCCGTGGGACCGCGCCGCCGGGGAGCTCGTCGCCCGTGAGGCCGGGGCCGTGCTCGGCGGCCCGGTCGGTGACGTCCTCACGCGCGACCTCGTGTGGGGGGCCGCTCCGGGGCTGGCGGCGCAGTTCGGTCCGCTCGTGCGAGAGCTGTCGGCCCGGCACGTCGGCTCGGTGGACTGAGGCCGGTTTCTTCCTGCCCGCTGGGACGACATGGCTTTTGTGCCGTCGATGGTGCACAATCGCCGCGCACGGCGCAGCCCGGGCACAAAATCGGAACCTGATGCGTTCTGAGGGTCCCGGGACACGACGAAGGGTGGACGACAGGCAATGGCAACCGACTACGACGCACCGCGCAAGACTGACGACGAGCTGTCAGAGGACTCCATCGAGGAGTTGAAGAGCCGGCGCGTCGACAAGCGCGCCTCGAGTGTCGACGTCGACGAGACCGAGCAGGCCGAGGGCTTCGAACTGCCCGGTGCCGACCTGTCCGGCGAAGAGCTCTCGGTGCGGGTCCTGCCGCGCCAGGCTGACGAGTTCACCTGCTCGCGGTGCTTCCTCGTGCACCACCGCAGCCAGCTCGCGACCGACAAGGGTGGCGTGCTCGTGTGCCGGGAGTGCGCAGCCTGAGCACCGTCGCCGTTCGCCGGCTGCACCCGCACGCCCGCCTGCCGCTCTACGCCACTCAGGGGGATGCCGGTGCCGACCTCACGAGCGTCGCGCAGGTGACGTTGGCCCCGGGGGAGCGGGCGCTGGTGCCCACCGGCATCGCGCTGGCGCTCCCGCCGGGCACGGTCGGGCTGGTGCACCCGCGCTCGGGCCTCGCGGCCCGGCACGGCGTCACCGTGGTCAATGCCCCAGGCACCATCGACTCGGGATACCGCGGCGAGGTGCACGTCAACCTCGTGAACCTCGACCCGCGCGAGTCGTTCACGGTGCAGGTCGGTGACCGCATCGCCCAGCTCGTCGTGCAGCACTACGTGCACGCGACCTTCGAGGTCGCGGATTCGCTTCCGGAGAGTGACCGGGGGGACACTGGGCACGGGTCCACGGGCGGCTTCGGCCCGCACCAGCCCGACTGACCCGCAGCACTCCAGACCAGATTCGAGGACGACCCCCGTGAGCATCTTCAAGCGTTCCAAGAAGTCCGACCCCGCAGGTCGTGCCGACGAGGTCGACGGCGTCGAGACGCTGGAGGGCCAGGGCTCCGTCGACACCGACGCGGACGGCACGCAGGGCGCCGACGGTGACGCGGCGGGCGACGACGCGGTGACGCGCACGGCATCCGTCGTGCTCGACCGCAGCGAGGGCCCGTTCGACGCGAGCGAGGTCGACGGCCGTGGGGGTCGGGTCGACCTCGGCGCGCTGTGGATGCAGGGCGTGCCCGGCATGGAGCTGCGCCTCGAGGTCGACCAGACCACCCAGCAGGTCAACGCCGCGATGGCCGTGATCCGCGACTCCGCGCTCCAGGTGCAGGCGTTCGCCGCGCCGCGCTCGGGTGGGCTGTGGGACGAGATCCGCGCCGAGCTCGTGACCGCGATCGAGACGCAGGGCGGCACCGCCGAGGAGCGTGTCGGCCCGCTCGGCACCGAACTGCGCACGCGGATGCCGTCGCGCGGCGAGAACGGCCGCACCGTCTTCGCTCCCGCCACCTTCCTCGGCGTCGACGGGCCACGCTGGTTCCTGCGCGGCGTGCTCTCCGGTCGCGCCGCCATCGACGACGACGCGGCGGCCCCGCTGCTCGAGGTCCTGCGCGCCGCCGTCGTCGTGCGCGGCACCGAGCCGATGGCCCCGCGCGAGCTGCTCCCGTTGGCCCTGCCTCGCGAGGCCGAGCGCGCCGCCGAGGAGGCCGAGGCTGAGGCTGACGCCGCCGACGAGGCCGAGCGCTCGTCCCTCGACCCCTTCACGCGAGGGCCTGAGATCACCGAGGTGCGGTGATGGGCCTGCGCGCGCTGCTGCATGACCTGGGCAAGACCTCGGTCGAGCACCAGGCCGACGCGCTGCGCACCCAGTCCGAGACAGCGGGCGGTGACGACCTCACGGCCCTGGCGCCCCGGCATCCGGCCTGTGTGTGTGGCACCGTGCGCACCGTGACCCTGCCGCCGCGGCGCAGCGTGCCCGCCCTGGTCGCGGAGGTGTGGGACGGCAACGGGTCGGTCAACCTCGTGTGGATCGGTCGCCGCAGCATCGCCGGCATCGAGCCGGGCACGTTCCTGCGGGCACGGGGCCGGGTGGCCGAGGTGCGCGGGGTGCCGACGATCTTCAACCCGGCCTACGAGATCGTGCCGACCGCGTGAGCGCCGCTGTGACGCCCACGACGCCCGAGACGGTCGAGGCGCTGATCCGGCACCGGCTGTCCGCCGCCCTCGGGGGGTGGCGCGGGTCGATCGAGACGGCGCTGCCGACGGTGCTGTTCGTCGCCCTGTGGACGTGGCGCCAGGACATCCGGCTCGCTGCCGGAGCGGCCATGGGTATCGCCCTGGTGCTCGCCGTGGTGCGACTGGCGCAGAAGTCGTCGCTGACCCACGTGCTCGGCGCCGTCTTCGCGACGGGCATCGCCGCGTTCTTCGCCCTGCGCTCGGGGCGCGCCGAAGCGGCCTTCCTGCCCGGCATCCTCACCAATGCCGCCTACCTCGTCGGCACGGTGTTCTCGATCCTGGCCCGCTGGCCGGCGGTCGGGTTCCTCGTCGGTGCCGGCGACCCGCGGGCGGCCGAGGACCCGTTCGGGTGGCGCAAGGACCGCGGCATGGTGGCGGTGTGCTCGCGCCTGACGTGGGTGCTCGTCGGGGTCTACGCGATCCGGCTGCTCATCATGGTGCCGCTCTACCTCGCCGCCGAGGTGGCCTGGCTCGGCGTCGCCAAGATCGCGCTCGGCTGGCCGCTGTGGGTGGCCTCGATCGCGATCATGGGGTGGATGCTCGTGGCCGGGCACACCCCGCTGGAGCCTGAGCCGGAGGTCGTCCGCGATCAGGAGGCCGACCAGGCCTGAGCTCAGCGCTCGTCGTCGGGGTCCTCGGAGTCGCGCTTGTGCCGCTGGCCGGGGCTGAGCAGGGTCTCGAGCTCGGCCTCGACGTCCGGCGTGGTGAGGAAGAGCAGCTCATCGAGCGGCTCGAGGGCGTCGTCGCGGGTGGGGGCGATCGGGTGGCCCTCGCGGATGATGCCGGTCAGCACCGTGTTGCCCGGCAGCGGCACGTCCCCGACGCGTGAGCCGGCGTAGGGGCTGCCCACGGGCAGGGTCATCTCGACCATCATCGCCTTGCCCTGCTGGAACTCGAAGATCCGCACGAGGTCACCGACGCTCACGGCCTCCTCGACCAGGGCGGTCATGATCCGCGGGGTCGAGACCGCGACGTCGACGCCCCAGGCCTCGTCGAACATCCACTCGTTCTTCGGGTTGTTGACCCGGGCCACGGTGCGCGGCACGCCGAACTCGGTCTTGGCGAGCAGGGACAGCACGAGGTTGACCTTGTCGTCACCCGTGGCGGCCACGACGACCTCGCAGTCGGCCAGGCCCGCCTCGCTGAGCGCCTCGATCTCGCAGGCGTCGGCCTGCAGCCAGCTGGCGTCGGGCACCTTGGCCACCCGCTCGCCGTCGGCGTCGCGGTCGATGAGGAGCACGTGGTGCTCGTTGCGCAGCAGCTCGCGGGCGATCGAACGCCCGACGCTGCCGGCTCCGGCGATGACGACGCGCATGGGTGACGGGCCTTTCGGTCAGTGGGCCGGGGGAGCGGCGTCGAGCACGCGCTCCGCGGAGGCGAGGTTCTCGCGCAGCAGCGCGAGGTGGAGGAGGTCACCCTCCTGGTAGACCGTGTCCGGCCCGGGCAGCAGGCCGTCGCCGAGGCGGGTCAGGTAGGCGGTGCGCCCGCCCGTCGCGTCCTCGATCTCGCTGATCCGCCGACCGATCCACGCGCCGGAGATCGGCATCTCGGCGATGACGACCTTGCCCGAGGGGTCGGTGAACTCGGGGACGTGACCCTGCGGCAGCAGGCGGCGCACCATCTGGTCGCTCGTCCACTTCACCGTGGCGACGGTGGGGATGCCGAGGCGCTGGTAGATCTCGGCGCGACCGGGGTCGTAGATGCGGGCGACCACGTGCTCGACGCCGTACTTCTCGCGCGCCACCCGGGCGGCGAGGATGTTGGAGTTGTCACCGCTGGAGACGGCGGCGAAGGCGTAGGCGTTCTCGATGCCGGCCGCGCGCAGGGTGTCGCGGTCGAAGCCGACTCCGGTGACCGTGCGGCCCTCGAAGGTCGTGCCCAACCGGCGGAACGACGACTCGTCCTGGTCGATGACGGCGACCTCGTGGCCGGCCCGCTCGATGGCTCT
>JAGNQK010000054.1 GCA_017989115.1 Dermatophilaceae bacterium
CTCAGATGGCGAAGTAGGCGATGACGATGGCGAAGATCAACGGCACGCCGAACACGACGTCCAACACGTGGAAGGGCACCCAGAACAGGTGGGTGACCTTCCACCCGTAGTCGGCCTCCGGCCACTCGGGCGGCACCCAGGACCGGGCGCGCCAGAGCCGCTGACCGACCAGGAGCACGGCGTAGATGACGACCGCGACCCACCAGGCGTCAACCCCGACGTACTGGCTCACGACCAGCCGCCTCGTCAGGCCTGACCGAGCGATTCCTTCAGCTCACGGAACCACGGCACGGTGACGTCGAACTTCTTGTGGCCCTGGATCCGGGGGAACTCGATCGCCCGCAGCGTGTCGCCCTGCTCCTCGTCGTGCCCGACGACACCCGACACCCCGGCCAGCGCCGAGTCGACCGCGAGCGAGGTGCACTGCGCGATGAGGGCGAGGTCTTCGTCGTTGGCCGCGGCCGAGCGGCTGAAGTAGCCGGACTTCTGGACCATGGTCTTCTCGGCCTGGAGCTTCGCGCCGAACTGCTTGGCGAACCAGGCACCGGGGTTGACCTTGTCGAGCTGCACGTGACCGAACGGGTCGACCGGCACCTCCTGGCCGGCGGCCTTGAGCTCCTCGACGACCTCGGCCACGCCGGCGCCCTCGGAGAGGAAGATGTTGACGCAGCCGATCTCGTCCATGATCGCCTTGAGGCGCTCGGCCTCGGCCGCGATGTCGATGTGCTCCTCGGGCACGAACACGGCGTGCACGTCCCAGCAGCGCGGGTCGTTGCCGAAGCCCTCGACGAACTGCTGCTCGGCGACCCATGCGTGGTAGCGGCGAGCGGTCTCGGCCGTGAGCCAGCCACAGTTGCGGCCCATGACCTCGTGGACGATGAGCATGCGGGGGTTCGAGGAGTGCTCGGCGATGATGTTCTGCGCGTAGATCGAGCCCTGCTCGGCGGCCGTCCACGCCCCCAGCGACTGGCGGATCGGCACGACATCGTTGTCGATCGTCTTGGGCAACCCGACGACGGTCAGCTCGTAGTCGTTCTCATGCAGGTAGGCCGCGAGGTCGGCCGCCGTGGTGTTCGTGTCGTCGCCACCGATGGTGTGCAGCACGTCGACACCGTCCTTGGTGAGCTGCTCGGCCGCCACGTGCAGCGGGTCCTGGCCCTCCTGCACCAGACCGCGCTTGACGCAGTCGGCGACGTTGGTCAGCTTGACGCGGGAGTTGCCGATCGGCGAACCCCCGCGCAGGTGGAGCAGGTGCGCGTTCTCGCGGACCTCCGGCGTCACCTCGACCCACTCACCGCGCAGCAACCCGGCATACCCGCCGAGGTAGGCGATGATCCGCACGTCGGGAGCGACCTCGCTGTAGCGCTCGATGAGTCCGCCGACGGCGGAGGACAGGCACGGTGCAAGCCCTCCGGCGGTGAGCATGGCGACGGTGCGAACGGTCATGGGGTGCTCCTGATGTCCGGTGCTGGTGGTCTGGGGTGCTCGATGGTGCGCGACGACGACGCCGGCACCACGGCATCCATTGTGGTGGTTTCGACGAGGTCGCGTGCGACGAGCTCAGCGGTCTGGACCATGTTCAGGGCCGCCCCCTTGCGCAGGTTGTCGCCGCTGATGAACAGGTCGAGGGTCATCGGCGCATCCGGTGCCTGGCGGATGCGCCCGGCGAAGCGCGGGTCGGCCCCGACGACGTCGTTCGGTGTGGGGAACTCGGGCTCGTCGGGGTCATCGAGGACGACGATGGTCGGGGCCTCGACGAGGGCTTGCCGAGCTTCGTTGACCCGGACCTTGCGCGCGAACGTGGCGTGGACGATGACGGAGTGCGACGACACCACCGGCACCCGGATGCACGTGGTCGTGATGGGCAGGTCGGGGATGCCGAGGATCTTGCGGGTCTCGTCGCGCACCTTGACCTCCTCGCTCGTCCAGCCGTCGCCGACGTGGTGACCGACGAAGGGGATGACGTTGAGCACGAGCGGCGCGGGAAAGACCGACTCGCCCAGCTCGTGCTCGACGAGGCGGCGCACGTCGCCGGGGCGCGTCCCGAGCTCACGCTGGCCGTGGACGACGTCGAGCTCGTCGTGCAGCCGGCTGATCCCTGCCCGTCCCAGACCGGACGCTGCCTGGAGGGTCGTGATGACCAGTTCGGTGAGCTCCCAGGCGGCGTGGAGCACGGCGAGGGCGTCGATCATCGTCATGACCGTCGCGCCCGGGTTGGCGATGATGCCGCGGGGCCGGTCGGCGACCCGTTGCGGGTTGACCTCGGGGACGACGAGCGGCACGTCGTGCTCGGTGCGGAAGACGGTGCTGTTGTCGATGGCCACGACCCCGCGGGCCGCGGCGAGCTCGACCCACTCGCGGGCGATCCCCGGCGGGATGTCGAAGATCGCGACGTCGACGCCGTCGAAGAACTGCGGGGTCAGCGCCTCGACGACGGCTTCCTTGCCGGCCACCCGGAGCACCGTGCCGACGTCCTCGGCACCTGCGGCGAGGCGCACCTGCGCCCAGTGGGAGTGCCTCGTGGGCAGCACGTCGAGGACGACACGGCCGACCGCACCCGTGGCACCGACCACCGCAAGGGTCGGCTGCCAACCCTGGGGCCGCGCCTGGTTGGTGCCCACGTCAGCGGCCGGTGCCCCCGTAGACGACGGCCTCGCCCTCGCTGGAGTCCAGCCCGAAGGCCGTGTGCACAGCGCGAACGGCGTCGTCGAGGAGGTCACCGCGGGTGATGACCGAGATGCGGATCTCTGAGGTGGAGATCATCTCGATGTTGACCCCGGCCTCGGCGAGGGCCTTGAAGAACGTTGCGGACACCCCGGGGTTCGATCGCATGCCGGCACCGACGAGCGAGAGCTTGCCGATCTGGTCGTCGAACTGCACGCCGCTGAACCCGACGTCGGCCTGCACCCGCTGCAGGGCCTCGACCGCGGCGGTGCCGTCGGTCTTGGGCAGCGTGAAGGAGATGTCGGTGAGGCCGGTGGCGGTGGCGGAGACGTTCTGGACGATCATGTCGATGTTGATCTGGGCCAGCGTCACCGCCTCGAAGATCTTGGCCGCCATGCCGGTGCGGTCGGGAACGCCGACGACGGTCACCTTCGCCTCGCTGCGGTCGTGGGCCACACCGGCGATGATCGGGGCTTCCACGGCGTCTCCTTCAGGTCCTTCGGGTGCGGGGTGGTCGGTCACGATCGTGCCCTCCTTGTGGGAGAACGACGACCGCACGTGGATGGGGATGTCGAAGCGGCGGGCGTACTCGACGCTGCGCAGGTGCAGCACCTTGGACCCCGAGGCTGCGAGCTCGAGCATCTCCTCGTTGGAGATGCGATCGAGCTTGCGGGCGCTGGGCACGATGCGCGGGTCAGCGGTGAAGACACCGTCGACGTCGGTGTAGATCTCGCACACGTCGGCGCGCAGCGCGGCGGCCAGCGCCACGGCGGTGGTGTCGGTGCCGCCCCGGCCCAGGGTGGTGATCTCCTTGGTGCCCTGGCTGACGCCCTGGAAGCCGGCGACGATGACGATGTGACCCTTGGCCAGGGCCTCGGTGATGCGCCCCGGGGTGACGTCGATGATCTTGGCCTTGCCGTGCACGCCGTCGGTGATGACGCCGGCCTGGCTGCCGGTGAAGGAACGGGCGCTGTAGCCCAGGTCGGAGATCGCCATCGCGACCAGGGCCATGGAGATCCGCTCACCTGCCGTCATCAGCATGTCGAGCTCGCGCGGCGGCGGGACGGGGCTGACCTCCTGCGCGAGGTCGAGCAGGTCGTCGGTGCTGTCGCCCATGGCCGAGACGGCCACGACGACGTCGTTGCCGGCCTTCCTCGTCTCGGCGATCCGCCTCGCGACCCGCTTGATGCTCTCGGCGTCGGCGAGCGACGATCCGCCGTACTTCTGGACGACGATGGGCAACGTGCTACTCCCGTGACGGTGGTTCGGTGGGCTCTGACACTCTAACCGGCCGTCCACGGAGCGGACATGATGCCCAGATGCCGGGCGAACAGCATCCGGGTGCCCCGAACCACCCCGTGGGGCGTCCCGCGGCGTAGCGTCGGCAGGGACCACTCGAGGAGGACCACATGTCGATCGTCATCATCGGAGCAGGCCTGGCGGGGGGCACCGCCGCGACCGAGCTGCGCGAGCAGGGGTACGAGGGCACCGTGGTCCTCGTCGGGGCCGAGACGCACCCGCCGTACGAGCGCCCGCCGCTGTCCAAGGGGTACCTGCTCGGCAACGACTCCCTCGAGGACGCGTTCGTGCACCCTCGCGACTGGTACGCCGAGCACGACGTCGACCTGCGGCTCGGGGTGGAGGCGACCGGGCTCGACACCGACGCGCACGTCGTGTCGACAACCGGCGGCGACCTGACCTACGAACGGCTGCTGCTGGCGACCGGCGCCGAGCCGCGCCGGCTCGCCGTCGCCGAGGACAGCGGCGTGCCCACCGCGTACCTGCGCACCATCGAGGACAGCGACCGGCTCCGGGACGCCTTCGCCGCCGGCGGGCGGATCGCGGTCGTGGGGGCCGGCTGGATCGGGCTCGAGGTGGCCGCGGCCGCGCGCGAGAAGGGCTGCGAGGTGACGGTGTTCGAGACCGCCGAGCTACCGCTGCTGCGCGTGCTCGGGCCGACCGTCGCCCAGGTCTTCGCCGACCTGCACCGCGAGCACGGCGTCGACCTGCGCCTGGGCACGTCGGTCGCGGCGGACGACCTGGCGGGCGCCGACCTCGTCGTCGCCGGCGTCGGCGTGAGCCCGCGCCTGGACCTGGCCCGCTCGGGTGGGCTGGCCGTGGACGACGGCGTGCTCGTGGATGCCGGGCTGCGCACCTCGGTCGCGTCGGTGTACGCGGTCGGAGACATCGCGAGCCACGCGCACCCCGTGCTCGGGCGCCGGATCCGCGTCGAGCACTGGGACACCGCGATCAACCAGGCCAAGGTCGCGGCGCACAACCTCGCCGGGGCGGACGAGACGTACGACGCGATGCCCTACTTCTTCACCGACCAGTACGACCTGGGCATGGAGTACGTCGGGCACGCGAGCGGCGACGACGAGGTCGTGGTGCACGGTGACCTGTCCGCGGGGCAGTTCCGGGCCTTCTGGACGCGCGAGGGCCGGGTCGTCGCGGCGATGCACGCCAACGACTGGGACGCGACCGACGACCTGCGCGCCGCGGTCGAGTCCGGCGAGCTCCCGGCATCCCCCTGACCCCGGCGACGGCCGGGCGGGGGTCAGGGGTGGAGGGCGTCGAACTGCGCCTCGGACACGGCATCCGGATCGGCGTCCAGGCGCACGTGCGCGAGCAGGGTCTGGACCACTCGTAGGGCGGCCGCGGCCCGCTCTCCCCAGTGCGAGAGGTAGCTGAACTGCCACCACCACAGGGCCTCGAGCGTGCGGCCCTCCTCGTAGTGGCTGAGGCCGTGGCTGAGCGCTGAGGCGATGTCGACGAGGTCGTTGCTGAGGTAACCGACGACGGGCTCGGGGTCGAGCACCGGGTCGACGACGTCGCCGTACTCGTCGAGGCCCTCGAACACGTTGGCCAGGCCGGCGCGCAACGGGTCGAACTCGGCATCCGGCCCGGCATCGGGTTCGAAGCGCTCGGCCGGGACGACGTCCTCCACGGCACCCAGCCTGGCCCCCATGACGAGCACCTGCGACAGCGCGAGCAGCGCCATCGGCAAGGTGGCGTCCGGGGAGTTTCCGGCAGCGATCTCGCGCACGGTCACGAGGTACATCTGCGCGTCGGCGGCCGACTCCGCAGCGATCTGGCCCCAGTCGTCGGAGGCGGAGGCGGAGGCGACCGAGAACTCAGACATCGATGAGCCTGCGTCCTTCGAAGGCACGCCCGAGGGTGACCTCGTCGGCATACTCGAGGTCACCGCCGACGGGCAGGCCGGAGGCCAGTCGCGTCACCCGCAACCCGAAGTCCTTGAGCATGCGCGACAGGTAGCTGGCCGTCGCCTCACCCTCGAGGTTGGGGTCGGTCGCGATGATGACCTCGGTGACCGTGCCGTCGCCGAGCCGAGTCATCAGCTCACGAACCCGCAAGTCGCCCGGGCCGATGCCGTCGATGGGGCTGATCGCGCCACCGAGCACGTGGTAGCGGCCGCGGAACTCACGGGTGCGCTCGACCGCGACGACGTCCTTGGGCTCCTCGACCACGCAGATCGAGTGCACGTCACGGCGCGGATCCAGACAGATCCGGCACTGCTGCGCCTCGGCGATGTTGAAGCACGTCTGGCAGAAGCGCACCTTGGCCTTGACCTCGGTCAGGGCGTGGGCCAGCCGCTCGACGTCGGCCGCGTCGGACTGCAAGAGGTGGAACGCGATTCGCTGCGCGCTCTTGGGGCCGACACCCGGCAGCCTGCCGAGTTCGTCGATGAGGTCCTGGACCGCGCCTTCGTACACGTGATGAGCCTACGACCTCGCGGCAACCCTGTCTCCCGACGCCGCGCAGCAGATCCGGGTGATTCGGTCAGGCGCCGACGAGGGTGTAGTCGCCTGCCTCGGCCAGAGCCGCCACGACCTCATCGGTGGTCAGTGGGCGCTGGGCCGCGACCCGCACGACGGACTCCCCGCCGCTCACGACCTCGATCTCGACGCCGTCGACGCCGTCGAGGGCGCTCAGCTCGTCGGTGACCGCGTGGGCGCAGTGGCCACAGGTCAGGCCCGTGGCCCGGAACGTCTGCGTGCTGGGGGCGGTGTTGCTGGTGTCATCGGTGGTCACGGTGTCTCCTTCTCAGATGGGGTGTGGTTCAGATGCCGACCGCGGCACCGGTAGAGCCCGGCGGCAACTCGTTGTAGGCGTCGACCCGCTCCTGGCCGGACAGCGCTGCGATGGCGTCCATGACCTCGTCGGTGAGCATCCGACGGGCCTTGCCCGACGGCATTCCCGCATAGGCCTGCGGGCTGATCGGGCGCCCGAACGACACGTGCACCTTGGCCAACCGGGGGAAGTGCCCGCCGATCGGTTGCACCTTGTCGGTACCGATGAGGCCGACCGGCACGATGGGCACCCCCGCGGTCAGTGCCAGCCACGCGACCCCTGTGCGCCCCTTGTAGAGCCGGCCGTCGCGCGAGCGGGTGCCTTCGGGGTAGATGCCGAACGCGCGGCCTTCGCGCAGCACGACCAGCGCTGCGTCGAGGGACTCCTGGGCGGCGCGCGAGGAGTGCCGGTTGACGGGAATCGCGTTGGTGCCCTCGAAGAACGCCCGCCTGATCGACCCGCTGACCCCGGTGCCGGTGAAGTAGTCGGACTTCGCGAGGAAGCTCACCGGCCGCGGCGCCGCGATCGGGATGGCGAAGGAGTCGATGAAGGACAGGTGGTTGCTCGCGAGCAACACCCCTCCATGGGGCGGGACGTTCTCGGTGCCGGTGATGATCGGGCGCCAGAGCAGCTTGCTGAGCGGCGCGACGACGCCGTGGCTGATGGCGTACGAGCGCGAGCTCATCGGGGCTCCTCGGAGATGACCGTGCCACCGAGGATGCGCTCGACGACGGGCACCCCGACGTCCGCGAGGTCGTCGATCGACTCGTCGTCGTCGCTGATCGCGGTGTCGTCGACGACGTGCTCGACGGCGGGTTGCTCCACCTCTTCGGCGACCACTGCCTTGGCCCGCTCGAACGGGCTGGCCCACGACGGCGCCGACTCCACCGGAGGCGGCGCGTCCGACCAGCTGGCCGGCTCTCGGGTGGGCGGCACGGGTGCGCGGGGGGTGCTGGCTGGCGCTGGCGCGCTGGGCGGCGGGCCGGATGCCGGGGAGCGGGGCGCGTCGTCGGCCGGCGCTGCTGGTGTGGGCACCGGCGCAGGTGGGGACTCCGGCTGGGGCGGGCCGCCGGCGCTGCCGTCAGCACGTGCCGGGGCAGGTTCCACCGGCTCGCCCTGGGACGGCTTGACCGCGTCGGAGGCCTGACCGTCGATCCGCGCATCGACGCCGAGGACGTCGATGAGGGCCTGACGCACGTAGTCGGCGTGGGCGCCACGTCGGAAGGTCTCGACGAGGCCGACCGTGGAGATGCCGAGCAGCACCCGTTGGCCGTCGTAGTCGAGGACCTGCGCGTTCTGCGCCACGAACGTCCAGGTCACCCGCTTGTGCCGGCTCAACCACTCGAGGACGTCGGGCCAGGACCGCCGGATCGCGTCGGTGTCGATGCCGCCTGGGCCAGCCGGTCGCGCGGGGGCTGCCTGCTGCGCGGGGGCTGCCTGCTGCGCGGGAGTCGGGGTACTACCGCCCGCAGAACCGTGCGCTATTACCTCGACCCCGGCAGAGAGTGGGGCGGATGCCGGGGCAGGAGCGGGGGCTGGCGCAGGGGCTGGTGCGGCCGCGGGTGCGGGTGCGGGTGCAGCCCGAGGTGCTGGCGCAGTCGTAGCTGCCGGAACAGGGGCAGGCGCAGGCGCGGAGTACGGGACCGCTCCCGTCGGCACACCACCCACGTCAAGGCGACGCTCGAGCCGGTCGAGGCGAGCGGCATAACCCGCCTCCCCCGCCGCCCCCGGAAGCAGCACGCGGGCAGCGATGAGCTCGAGCTGCAACCGCGGCGCCGTCGCCCCGGTCATCTCGGTGAGCCCGGCATTGACGACATCGGCCGCGCGGGACAGCGCCCCCGATCCGAAGGCCGCCGCCTGCACCATCATCCGCTCGAGCTGGTCCTGCGGGACGTGCCGGAGCACCTGCCCCGCCCCCTCGCCGACCGCGGCCACGACGATGAGGTCGCGCAACCGCTCCAGGACGTCCTCGACGAACCGTCGCGGGTCCAACCCGGTCTCCACGACCCGGTCGATCGTGCGAAAGACCGACCCGGCATCCCCCGCCGCGAACGCGTCGATCGCCCCGTCGAGCAGTTCACCGTCGGTGAAGCCGAGCAGCGCCGCCGCCGACTCGTACGTCAGCCCCGCTTCGCCCGACCCGGCCATCAACTGGTCGAGCACGGAGAGCGAGTCACGCACCGACCCACCACCGGCCCGCACGACGAACGACAGCACCCCCGGCGCAACCGCCACGCCCTCGCGCACGCACAGCTCCTCCATGTAGCTGTGCAGGCGGGCTGGCGGCACGAGCCGGAACGGGTAGTGGTGCGTGCGCGAGCGGATCGTGCCGATGACCTTCTCGGGCTCGGTCGTCGCGAAGACGAACTTCACGTGCTCGGGCGGCTCCTCGACGATCTTGAGCAGCGCGTTGAAGCCCTGCGGCGTCACCATGTGCGCCTCGTCGATGATGTAGATCTTGTAGCGGCTCTGGGCCGGGCCGTAGGACGCACGCTCGCGCAGGTCGCGGGCGTCGTCGACACCACCGTGCGAGGCCGCGTCGATCTCGATGACGTCGACCGTGCCTGACCCACCCCGGGCCAGCGCCACGCAGGAGTCACAGGTGCCGCACGGCGTCGCGGTCGGCCCCTGCTCACAGTTCAGGCAGCGGGCGAGGATGCGGGCACTCGTGGTCTTGCCGCACCCGCGAGGCCCGCTGAACAGGTAGGCGTGGTTGACGCGGCCGGTGCGCAGCGCCTGCATGAGCGGTTCAGTCACGTGCTCCTGCCCGATGACGTCGGCGAACGTCTCGGGGCGGTAGCGGCGGTACAGCGCGGTGCTCACCTGTCGAACCCTAGCCGCGATGCCAGACATCCCGTAGGCCGTGCCGTCCCCTGTGGACGCCGCCCACTGCGGGTGCTGGTTGGGTTCTCGGCCTCCACCCGACGTACCCTGACGAACGTGCGCATCGACGTGTGGTCCGACATCCTCTGCCCCTTCTGCCACCTCGGCAGGCGGCACCTCGAGCTTGCCCTCGAGCAGTTCGAGCACCGCGACGAGGTGGGGGTGGTCTGGCACAGCTTCCAGCTCGACCGCACCGCCGATCCGGTCGACGACGCTCCGGTGATCGACCGGGTCGCCGCGAAGTACGGCGTCCCGCGCGAGCAGATGGTGGCCCAGCACGAGCAGATGGCGCGCGACGCGGCATCCGTCGGCCTTGACTTCCAGTGGGAGAAGCTGCGCGGCGGCAACTCCTACGACGCCCACCGCCTCATCCACTTCGCCCGCACGCTCGGCCTCGAGGAACCGCTCACGCAGCGCCTCATGACCGCCTGGTACTCCGAGGGCGAGGCCATCGGCGACCAGGACACCCTCGTGCGCCTGGCCGTCGAGGCCGGTCTCGAGGCGGATGCCGTCCGCGCCCTCCTCGCGAGCGACGACCACGGCATCGACGTGCGCACCGACCTCGCCCTGGCCTCGCAGATCGGCATCACCTCGGTGCCGACGTTCGTCCTCGACCAGAAGTACGGCGTCACCGGCGCCCAGCCCGTCGAGGTGCTGCTCAGCTCCATCCGGCAGGTCTGGGACCTGCAGGGCACCGAGCCCGAACCGGTGGCCGACGCGGGTGGCTGCGGGGGCGGGTGTTGCGGTGGTGTGTGCGGCAGCGACTCCGCTGACGCGGGTGCAACCGCCGACGGCACCGAGGCCACCGAGTCACCCGCGGCCGACCCCGCCCGGGCATAAGGACACCCCGCGTACCTGGAAGAGCCCACCTGCCCTTGCTGCATTCCTGCCCTGGGGGAGTTCGGCGGGGTACCACCACGCGGGGTGCCGCTGACAATCCTAGGTGCCCTGACGGCATCCGACTAAATCGCCCGATGAGAAGGACGACATGAACCCCCGAACGCTGTTCACCTGGCTCGCTCGCGCCGAGGTGGTGACCTGGACGCTGCTGCTCATCGGCATGGCGCTGAAGTACGTGACCCGTACGACCGAACTCGGTGTCAGCGTGTTCGGCTTGGTGCACGGCGTGGTGTTCCTCGCGTTCGTTCTCGTGACGGTCGTGCTGTGGGTCGACCAGCGCTGGCCGCTTCGCGAGGTCGTGCTCGTGCTCGCCTGCGCCATCCCCCCGTTCGCGACGCTGTACGCCGAGCGGCGGGTCGAGCGCCTCCGGCTCGCGCCGAGCCGCTGGCGGCTGCGGGCCGGCGGTGACGTGGCGGCATCGGTGCCCGAGCGTGCGGTCGCGGCCGCCCTCGCCCGGCCGGTTGCCGCGGCTCTCGTCGGGGCGCTCGCCGTGGGGACCGCGACGCTCGTGCTCCTGCTCATCGGCCCGCCGCCGGTGCCGGGCAACGGCGCCTGAGCGCACGCGGGCTCAGTACCGCACGAAGACCAGCGGCAGCGTCTGCGCCAGTTGGTCGGCGATCGTGCCGATGAGGATCCCCCCGAGGATCGAGAGCCCGAGCCCTGCCCAACCGCTGTACCTGCGTGGCGAGACGGGGTGCGCGGATGCCGGGTCGTCATCGGATGCCGTCGGGTCGCCTTCGTCGCTCAGTGCACCGCTCCCGGCCGATTCGGGGACGAGCACCAGCCGCGGTGGCCTGAGGACCTCGAACACGGCAAAGGCGAGCAGGCCCAGGCCGAACGGGAGCCAGATGAGCCAGAACCAGAACCACCGGGTGCCGCGGCCGGGCCTCGGGCCCATGACGACGACGAGCAGGGCGACGAGGCTGATGGCCACGTCTGCCTTGCTGACCCCGTCGGAGAACGTGGAGTAGGTCAGCGACCGGGTGCGGTCCTCGACGGCGGCGGCGCCGAGGCGGTCGGCGATGGCCTCGAGCTCTGGGGGCGCGGCCCGATCCGGATCGATCACCCGCAGGTCCGCGACCGGGGAGTCCACCCAGTAGGCGACCGTGAGCCGGCCGTCACTCGACGGCCACTCGTCCACCGTCTCGCCCAGCGCGTCGCGGCCGTCACCGGCCGGTTCGACCGAGGTCCTGCCGCCGGAGATGAAGAAACCCCCGTCGGTCTCGACGAGGCGGACCACCCCGAAGCTCGTGACCTGGCCCTGCGCCAGGTCGGCCTCGAGCTGACTGGGCGGCACGATGCGCGGTTGGGTGACCCACATCGCGATCAGCCAGACGGCCCAGACCAGCACGGCTGCCGCACCGAGCACCTGCCTGACGGGCACCTGCGCGAGGGTCAGTCGGATGCCGGCGAGCCACGGCGCGCTCTGCGTCACCGACGGCCGATCGCCCCCGGTCACCACGGTGTTCGAGCCGCTCCCTGTCACTCCCCCGGTACTCATGGCGGCATCATCGCACCGCCGCGATTTCGGGGCGAGCGTTCCCTCTAGTAGCCTCGCCCGCGGAGGATTCGCATAGTGGCCTAGTGCGCACGATTGGAAATCGTGTTGGGATAAAACCCTCGGGGGTTCAAATCCCCCATCCTCCGCCACACAGAACGGCCCCGGGAGCTTGCGACCGGGGCCGTTCCAGTGCCGTGGAATCTCCCTCCGGGCGGTCTGGCATCCGCTCGTCGCGCCAACCGCCCGCCCACGGACGGTTCCTACCGCACCGGTGGCGCCGAGCGAG